>DASYWL010000080.1:0-9327 GCA_035936055.1 Thermomicrobiales bacterium | reverse complement strand
CCAGACACCTGCCGAGTTGGCATGGATCGTTTCCAGCGGATACCGCGTGTATCCCCGCGGACTGGCAGGCGACGCAAGGTTGTAGATCCAGTCAAAAGGCGTTTCGGCGAGTTCAGGGGCGAGGGGGTCGGCGATGTCCTGAAGAACGAAGCGCAGCCGCCGCTCGCCGCGCAGGTGGGCAATATTTGCCCGGTGACCGGTGAGCAGGCTGTCCGCGATGGTGACGTGGTGACCGCCAGCGAGCAACTGATCCACCAAATGGCTGCCGATGAAGCCAGCGCCGCCGGTTACGAGAATCTGCATGTGACCATACTACTGTGGAATCGGCAGGAATGGGCGTTCGGCGCCATCCTCATGCTCTCGTTCAGGCACTTCGGCACTGGCAAGCTTGGACCGTCTCGCTGAGCGATGCTAGGATGCGAACTGCGAAATACCGTAATCGACCCGGGCCCACTTGCCAATCTTGATTGATGCCGCCACGCGGAGAGGGATGGACGCGATGCAGGAGAGACGATCAGTTCTGGTCACGGGTGGAGCAGGATTTATCGGATCGAACGTCGTCGACCACGCGCTGGCAGCCGGACACCACGTCACCGTTTTCGACGACCTCTCGAGGCCCCACGTCGACCACAACATTGACTGGCTGCGGGAACGCCACGGTGATGCCTTCGATATGCTCGTTGCCAGCCTGACCGATGCGGATGCCTGCGAACGAGCCGTTCAGGATGTCGACGTCATTTATCATCTCGCCGGGCAGACGGCTGTCACCCGCTCGGTCGCTGATCCCCGCCGTGATTTCGAGGTCAATGCTCTTGGTACCCTGAACGTGCTCGAGGCGGGTCGGCTGACAGGCCGCCGGCCGATCGTCCTCTACTCGTCAACGAACAAGGTTTATGGTGCCATGGAGGGCGTTGCCACAGTCGAGCTGGCGACCCGCCACGCCTACCGCGACCTGCCGAACGGGGTGGATGAGTCACAACCCCTCGATTTCCACTCGCCCTACGGCTGCTCCAAGGGTGCGGGCGACCAGTACGTCCGAGATTACGCTCGCATCTATGACCTGCCGACCGTCGTCTTCCGGCAATCATGTATTTACGGACCACGTCAGATGGGAGTTGAGGATCAAGGCTGGCTTGCCTGGTTTGTTATCGCGCTTGCCACGGACCAGCCGATCACCATCTACGGCGACGGCAAGCAGGTCCGCGATGTCCTCTATATCGATGATCTGCTCAAGCTCTATGACGCTGCGGTGGAGCGAATCGATGTCGCGGCCGGGCAGATCTACAACGTTGGTGGTGGACCGAAGAACGCCATCTCGATCTGGTGGGAGCTCAAGCCTCTGGCCGAGGAGGTGCTCGGTCGGAGGCTCGCCGACCCTTGCTTCGATGAGAGTCGGCCGGGCGACCAAGCGGTGTTCATCGCCGATATCGGCAAGGCGCGCCGCGAGTTGGGTTGGGAGCCGAGCGTGGCGCCGCAGGACGGCATCCGCCGACTGACCGAGTGGATCACGGCCAACCGTGACCGGCTTTCGGCGGTATAGGGGCTGACAATGCGCGTCCTGTTGGGGGTTACCTACTATCGTCCGCACGTGAGCGGCTTGACGATCTACGCCGAGCGCCTCGCGCGCGCGCTCGTCGCCCACGGGCACCAAGTGACGGTGCTTACCTCGCGGTACTCGTCTTCGTTGTCGGTCAATGAGGTAGTGGACGGGGTCCACATCGTGCGTGTGCCGGTGGCCCTGCGCGTGAGCAAGGGTGTGATCATGCCAACGCTCGGCGTGCGGGCTGCTCGCCTGATGCGCGAGCACGATGTGCTCAGCCTGCACCTGCCCATGTTCGACGCCGCGGGGCTCACCGTTCGTGCTCGGCGTGGCGGCACCCCGGTGACCCTGACGTACCACTGCGATCTTCAGCTTCCACCCGGGCCGTTCAACCGCGTCGTCGGCCTCACCGTGCACCTCGCCAACAGGGTCGCCGCACGGCTTGCCGATCGAATCGTCGCCTATACACAGGACTACGCGGACCACTCCCGCCTGCTCCGGCAGTTCCCGGGCAAGCTGGTGGTGATCCCACCACCGGTGGTGATGCCGTCCCCGACCCCTGAGGACGTGTCGGCCTTCCGAGAGACGCATGGCCTTGACGATTCGCCGGTGATCGGCATGGCGGGGCGGCTTGCGGCGGAGAAAGGGGTCGAGCACCTGGTGGCAGCCATGCCGATGCTGAGCGAGCGGCTACCGAACCTGAAGGTGCTGTTCGCTGGCCCGCATCGGGAGGTCATTGGGGAGGAACGATACCGTGCCTGGCTGATGCCGAAGATCGAGGCGCTCGGGGATCGATGGCGGTTTCTCGGCACGCTTTCTCCGGAAGCCCTCCCGGCCTTCTACGGCACGCTCGATGCCTTGCTGCTCACTAGCACGAACTCGACGGAGTCGTTCGGGCTCGTGCAGGTCGAATCCATGCTCTGCGGCACGCCGGTCGTCGCGACGGACTTGCCCGGAGTTCGACAGCCGGTACGGACAACGGGCATGGGCGAGATCGTGCCACCGGGCGATTCCGAGGCACTGGCGAGTGCAGTGCTCGCCGTGCTCGACAACCCCGGCCGCTACGGGCGATCACGAGAGGAGATCGAGCAAGCGTTCGATATCGAGGTGACGATAGCCGGATACGAGCGCCTCTTCGCGGAGCTGCTTGCCGAGCGGCGGGAAGCGTCGACGGCAGCGGTGGAGGGGCAGGGATGACCGACCGTCGCTGTGACAGCACCGACTACCTCACCCGGCATCTGCAGGAGATGGCTCCGCATCGGGCGCTCCTGCGCTCGGTGGAGGCCCGCCTGATGGGCAGGGTGCCGCTCGTGCATCCTGTCCTGGACGTTGGCTGCGGCGACGGGCACTTCGCGTCCGTGGCCTACCGAGAGCCGATCGACGTCGGTCTCGATCCCATGACTCGAGACCTACGGGAGGCAGCTCGCCGGGTCCCCGAGGTCTATCTGGAGGTCGTGCAGGGCAGTGCGACCAGCATGCCGTTCGAGGACGCCTCGTTCGCCACCGTGGTTTCCAACTGCGTGATCGAGCACATCCCCGATGTCGATGCCACACTCCGCGAGCTCAGCCGCGTGCTCCGTCCGGGAGGCACCTTCGCGACGACACTTCCGAGCGAGCACTATCCCGACTATCTGCTCGGATCGACGCTCGCCCGCAAGTTTGGCGTCGTCCGCGTCACAGATGCGTATGGCGCTTTTTTCAATCGCATCTCGCACCACTATCATGTCGATCCGCCGGAGGTCTGGCAGCGACGCTTCGAAGCGGTGGGACTCGATGTGGCCGAGCACCATTACTACTTCTCGCCCGAGGCACACCGCGCATTCGATCTGGCGCACTACATCGGCGTGCCCAATCTCATCACGAAGCGGCTCCTTGGTCGTTGGGTGGTCCACCCAACGCAGGCAAGACCGCTGGAGCGCTGGTACCGGCGATACTACGAGGAGCCACTGCCCGAGACCGGCGCGTATCAGTTCGTGCGATGCGTCAGGAGGTGAGGCGAACCCGGCCGATACCGGTCGCCGGACACCGTGAGGTTCCGCCAAGATGCGCCCGGCGGCAGCCCGTCGATGTTCCTCGGCGTGAACCGGTCCGGGTCAGCCCGCTGCGCTATCGGTCCTGGCTTGCGCTGGGGCTGATCCTGGTCCTGGCCGCAGTCCTGCGCTTCGCAGGGTCGACCTGGGGGGCGAATCATTATCTTCATCCCGACGAGCGGTTCATGACCATGGTGGTCACCGGCATTCGCTGGCCGACCACGCTGGCGAGCTACTTCGACAGCGCCACCTCGCCGCTCAACCCCTACAATGCAGGTTTCGGCGCCTACGTCTACGGGACGTTCCCGCTCTTTCTCGCCAAGGCGATCGGCTTCATCACCGGCGACCTGAACTATGGCGACGCGCACTTGCCGGGACGCTGGCTGTCGGCTCTCGCTGACACCGGTACCGTCATGCTCGCCTTTTGGATCGCGCGGCGCCTCTTTTCGACAGCCGCCGGACTGCTCGCGGCGCTGCTCACCGCCCTGGCGCCGCTGCACATCCAGTCGGCGCACTACTTCACGACCGATTCCACAGCGACGTTCTTCGCGGTTGCATCGTTTGCGGCGGTGTTGCGATCGACCAGTGGGCAGCGATGGCGCTGGATGATACTCGCCGGCATCTGCGTCGGGTTGGCTACCGCGAGCAAGCCTAACCTCGCGATCACTGCCGGGTTTCTGCTCATCCCGCTGCTGGAGAATGTCCGGACCGGGGGCCCGGCGGCGCTCGGACCCCGAGGTGGCTGGAGAAGGGCGCTGGCGCTCTCGCCAGCCATCCGGCTGCTGGTCGCCGGTGTCGTCGCTGCGGTGACCTTTCGGATCGCCCAGCCTTACGCCTTCACCGGCCCGCACATCTGGAACATCTCGCTCGACCCCCGCTGGACCGACACGCTCGACTACTGGCGTCAGATCCAGCGAGGTTCGATCGACGCACCGCCCGGGGTCCAATGGGCCGACCGCACGCCGCTCGTCTTCATCCTCGACAATCTGGTGCGGTGGGGGATGGGCCCTGCCCTCGGCATCGCCGCCCTGATCGCGCTGACCTGGTTCGGCATTCGGATGTTGTCGGAGCGCCGTTGGCCGAGTTGGTGGCTGCTGGCGGTAATTCTCTGGGCAGCGTTCCACATCGCGGTCTATGGTGCCGGACTCGTGCAGGCGCAGCGCTACCTGCTGCCGGCTTACCCGTTCCTGATCGTGCTGGCGGTGGGCTGGCTCGTCACCCTGCCCGTGCGCGTGCGCGAGATCGGCTGGCGACCCTCGCCAATCGTGCTCGCCCGGCTCCGTGGCGCACTGATCGCGCTGGTGGCGTTCGGTACGGTGGTCTCCGGCGTTGCGATGACATCGGTCTACCTGCGCGGGCACACTCGCGTCGCCGCCTCGGAGTGGATCTACGAGCATGTGCCTCCGGGCAGTGTGATCGCCACCGAGCACTGGGACGACGGGCTCCCGCTGGGGCTGCCCGGCCAGCCGGTCGATGCCTACCGGTTCGCGCAGATCCCCGGCTATGACGCCGATACCGAGATCAAACTCTCACGCCTCATCGGTCGGCTTCAGCAGGCGGACTACGTCGTGCTCTCGAGCGACAGGCTCATCGAGACGGTTCCGCGCATTCCCGACCGATACCCGATGATGAGAGCCTACTACGAGGCGCTCCAGAGCGGCGAGCTCGGCTTCGAGCTGGTCCAATCGTTCACATCGCCGCCTACTTTCCTGGGAATCGAATTCGACGACCGAGGCGCCGAGGAGGCGTTTACGGTCTACGACCATCCGCAGGTGCGAATCTTCAGGAAGACGGACGCATGGTCGGCGCATGCGGCCTGGCAACTGCTCGACGACGCGCTGGGCGAGGGCGGAGTGCCGCGCCGGGTGATCGACCCGTCGACCTCGCAGCTGATGCTGACCGAGGCCGAACAGCGCGAGGTCGTCGAGGGCGGTACCTGGTCGGAAATCGTCGACGCGCCGAGCATGCCAACGGCGCTGGTGGTGCTGCTGTGGTACCTGGCGCTGCAGCTGGCTGCCGTACCGGCGGTGCTCGCGCTGGGCCGATTGCTGTCGATGCTGCCGGACCGTGGCTATGCCGTCGCGAAGCTGATCGGACTGCTCGCCATCGCTTGGGGGGTCTGGCTGCTTGCCAGCCTGCGCCTGGTGCCCTTCGGTCGGGTCTCCATCGGCGCCGTCTTTGTCGTTATGCTCCTGCTCGCGCTGGTGGCAACGTGGAGGCGGTGGGGTGACGCCCTGCGCGAGCTGCGCGAGCGATGGCGCTGGGTGGTCGGCACCGAGGTGCTCTTCCTGATCGCGTTCGGTGGCATGCTCTGGATGCGGGCGATGAATCCCGATCTTTGGCAGCCGGGTCGGGGTGGCGAGAAGCCAATGGAGATGGCGATCTTCACCGCCGTCATGCGCAGCGAGTGGTTCCCGCCGTACGACCCATGGTTTGCCGAAGGCGTGCTGCACTACTACTACCTCGGCTACATGCCGTGGGTGGCGCTCACCCGGGTTCTCGGCATCACACCGGAAATCGCCTTCAACCTGGCGCTCCCGTCGCTTTTCGCGCTGCTTGTCGTCAGTGTCTGGAGCGCGGCTGCAGCGCTACTCGTCGCCTCACGGCGCCGATGGGACATACCGGTCAGCGGCTGGCGACCGATTCTGCTTGCGCTTGCGGCTCCGGTGCTGGTCGTACTGGTCGGCAATCTCGACTTCGTGCGCCGACTAGGACGAGGTGAGTGGGGCGGGGAACCGCCGCCGGAGTGGGCCGGCTCGTTGGGCGAGGTCGGGCTGGTGCTGGTGGGCATCTGGCGCGCGCTCACGGTCTCGCCGGAGCTGCCCCAGGACGCTTACTGGGCGCCGAGTCGGGTGATTCCGAACACTGTGAACGAGTTTCCGTACTTCACGTTTCTGTTCGGGGACTTGCACGCCCACGTGTTGGGAATGCCGGTCGTGGCCGCCACAGTAGTCATCGCCATCGCGCTCGCGACCGGCGCGATGCGCGACACAGGTGGCGCCGACGTTTTGGCCACGCTCGGCGGGTGGCGCCAAGCGCTCCCGCTCGCGGTGCTTGGGGGCTTTGTCAGCGGGACGCTGCTCGGCACAAACCCGTGGGATCACCCGCCGGCGTTGACACTCCTTGTCGCCGGTGCGGCGATCCATCTGCTCGTGTCAGCGGGCTTCGCGCAGCCATGGCGATCGGTACGCGACCTCGCCATCTTCGTGGCCACCCTGCTGGTCGTCGGCCGAGTGCTCTACTGGCCGTTTCTCGACCGCTACGGCGCGCTGTCGCCGGAAATCTTGCCGGCGGTCGAGTCGACGGCGCTCCGCGACTATCTGACCATCCATGGGTTGTTCCTCGCTGCGGTCGCGGGCTATCTCTTGGTGACGGTGTCGTGGTCGGCAGCGCTCCTCTGGCGGCGCGGACGAGCAGGGCGTGCTATGGCAGCAGTGGCGGTCTTGCTGCTCATCGCGCTCTATGTTGGCGCGTTCGTTTGGGGTGACACCAGGTTGTTCCTCATCGCTGGTCTCGCGACATCGCTCCTCGCGATGGTCGGAGCCGCCCGGCTGCCCGCGCACCTGCTCATCATCACGATGACCGGCCTGGCACTGGCGTTGGCGCTATCAGCCGAGGTGGTGCGGTTCAGCAACGACATCGGTCGCATGAACCTCGTCTTCAAGTTCTACCTGCACGCCTGGCAGGTGCTGGGCATTGCGGCGGCGGCATCCATCGTCCTGGTGATTGCCGGAGGCGGGCGCCTGCGCTCACGTCGAGTTCCAGGTGGCTTCCTTGCCGCGATGCGCGGCGTGTGGCTCATGATCGTCGCCGTGCTGCTGGCCGGTGCACTGGCCTACCCGGCGCTCGCAACCGCAACGCGCCTCGGCGACCGCATCGCGCCGATCTCGCCGACACTGGACGGCCTCGCGTACATGCAGCACGCGGAGTTCACCGAGGGGCCGAGCGGAGGTGAGCCATCGGTTGTCTCTGCCGCCAGTGACCGAGCGGCGATCGCGTGGCTGCGGGAACAGGTACAGGGCACACCGGTAATCCTGGAGGCCCAGCTTCCCGCGTACCGCTGGGGAGGGCGAATCAGCAGCACAACCGGTCTGCCGACGGTGCTTGGGTGGACCTGGCACGAGATCCAGCAGCGACCCGGGCACGGACCGATCGTCGACCAGCGCGTCAGCGATGTTGCAACCATCTATGGCAGCCCCCACGGGCTCGAGGCGGTGGAGCCGCTGCTGGAACGCTACGGGGTTAAGCTGATCATCGTGGGCGACCTCGAGCGCGCGCTCTATCCGGCGTCCGCGCTCGACAAGTTTTCCGAGGCCGCGGAGGAAGGTCAACTAGACGTCGTGTACGAGGCGAACGGCGTCACGATCTACGCGATGCCTGGCTACCAAGGTCCATCAGCTGGCGCTAAGGGTTTGATGGCGGCATCTTCCCTGCGGTGAGGAGCCAGGAGACCCGCCACAGGCATCGCCTTCGACGATGCACAGGAGGAGCAATGGCCCGCCGAGACGTCTGGTACAAGAATGCGATCATCTATTGCCTGGACGTGGAAACCTACGCTGATTCGAACGGTGACGGTGTTGGGGACTTCCCTGGGCTGACCAGCCGCCTGGATTACCTGGCGGGGCTCGGCGTCAACACGCTGTGGCTGATGCCGTTCTATCCGAGCCCGGGACTCGACGATGGGTACGACATCACCGATTACACCTCTGTCGACCCCCGCTACGGCTCGATGGCCGATTTCGTCGATTTTATGGTCGAGGCGAGGGAGCTGGGGATGCGGGTCATCATCGACCTCGTCCCCAACCACACCTCTAACCAGCATCCGTGGTTTCAGGCGGCTCGCGAGGATCCGTCGTCGAAATACCGTGACTACTACGTCTGGCGGCAAGACGAGCCTCCCGACACCAGCGACCAGGTGGTGTTCCCTGGTGTTCAGGAGAGTATCTGGACGTACGACGAGAAGGTGCAGGCGTGGTACCTGCATCACTTCCATGCATTTCAGCCAGACCTGAACTACGCGAATCCCCAGGTCCAGCGCGAGTTCGAAAAAATCATGGGTCTTTGGCTCGAGCTCGGCGTCGCCGGCTTCCGGGTTGACGCCGCGCCGTTCCTGATCAATCTCACCGGCGTGGACACGGGCGTCTTCGACATGGAGATGGCCCATCAGTATCTGGAGGCGATGAGAGACTTCGTGGTGAGGCGCAGGGGCAACGCGATCCTGCTCGGCGAGGTCGATGTCGGATTGAGTACCATCTCGGATTTCTTCGGAGGCGGCAACCAGCTGCAGGCGCTCTTCAACTTCCCGATGAACCGGTATGTTTTCCTTGGCCTCGCACAGGAGAGCGCGGACCCGTTGAGCTTCGGCTTGGACCAACTCCCGACGATCCCGGACGACGGCCAGTGGGTCAACTTCCTGCGCCACCACGATGAGCTCAACCTGGCCCGGATCACGCACGCGCAGCGGGAGACCATTTACGAAGCCTTCGGTTCCGAAGCGAAGTACCAGGTCTTCGGGCGCGGTCTTCGCCGGCGGCTCGCACCAATGCTGGACGGTGACCTCGATCGGATCAAGCTGGCCTTCAGCCTGTTGTTCAGTCTGCCGGGCGCGCCGATGATCTTCTACGGCGAGGAGATCGGGATGGGGGAGAATCTGAAGCTTGAGCGGCGCATGGCGGTGCGCGCGCCAATGCAGTGGATATCATCCGACGGAGGCGGCTTTTCGTCGGCGCCGATGGACGAGTATGTCCGCCCGATTCT
>DASYWL010000079.1:0-10850 GCA_035936055.1 Thermomicrobiales bacterium | reverse complement strand
AGCGGGCGCAGTTCAACTCCTACGGCTCGCGGCGCGGCAATCATGAGGTGATGATTCGCGGCACCTTCGCCAATATTCGTCTGCGCAATCAGCTGACGCCGGGCAAGGAGGGGAACTGGACGAAGTACCATCCCACCGGCGAGGAAATGTCGATCTACGAGGCGTCCGAGAAGTACATGGCGGATGACACCGATCTGGTGGTGATCGCAGGCAAGGAGTACGGTACCGGCTCCTCACGCGATTGGGCGGCGAAGGGGACATTGCTGCAGGGAGTGAAGGCGGTCATTGCCGAGAGCTTCGAGCGCATCCACCGTTCGAATCTCGTCGGCATGGGCGTGCTGCCGCTGCAGTTCATGAAGGGCGAGAGCGCCGAGAGCCTCGGGCTGACCGGCGAGGAAACGTTCTCGATTCGGGATCTGGACGCCAACCTGAGCCCGAACGCGACGCTGACGGTCGATGTCACCCGCGCGGACGGCTCGACCTCCAGCTTCGACGCTCGTGCCCGGGTCGACAGCAATGTCGAGGTGATGTACTACCGCAACGGCGGCATCCTTCCGGCAGTGCTGCGGCGCCTGCTGGCCGCCTGATGGATACCTGACACTCGACTCGGGGCCGGTCGCGATCGTAACCGGCTCCGGTGTCGCTGACCGGTTCGGGGCATGGGGCTATCCGGACGGCTGATGCTAGAATTATCGAGACCGAGGACGGACGCTGGCGCCGTCCATCACATCGTGTACCGCACAGCGACGGCGGATTGGGGAAAGCGTTCGTGTCCGAACGACGCATCGAGGTGGCTGCGATCGTCGGCAGTCTCCGTCGCAATTCGTACAACCGGGGCCTGCTCCGAACCGCAATGTTGCTTCGCCCCGACCGGATCCACCTCTACGAGGTGCCGATCCACGACCTGCCATATTACAACGAGGACTACGAGCGGCGCGGCTTTCCTGCCGTGGTGGGGGAATACCGCGCACAACTCGACCGGGCCGACGCGCTGTTGATCTGCACTCCGGAGTACGCCTATTCGATCCCTGGCGTGCTCAAGAACGCGCTGGACTGGACGGTCCGACCGGTACAGCAGTCGCCCGTGCGCGGCAAGGCGATGGCGATCATGGGGGCATCCATGGGGCGATCCGGTACGATGCGTGCGCAACTGCACCTGCGGCAGCTGGCGGTTCCGCTCGGGATGCTGCCGGTGCCCGAGCCGGAGGTCTACATCACCTTCGCCGCCGACAAGTTCAACCAGCTCGGTGAGCTGACCGACCATACCTCACGCGAGCTGGTCGCAGAGATGATGGAGAACCTTGCCGACTGGACCGAGCTTCTTCGCGGCTGATCCCCCTGCGAGTCCAGGCATTGCCGCCCGCAGTACAGGCACGTCGTCCACCCGCACTGGATGCAAAGACTCCGGGCACCATTCAGGCCGGGGCTGCACGTGTAGTACTTCCAGCGTCTAGAACTCCGCGCTGAAGATCACGATCACGCTCGGGATGGTCAGCAGCACCGACAGCGCGAGCACCGCCCAAAAGTACTTCTTCTCGCGGGCCGGACCGCGCGACGAGAAGTTCACCGCGATCACGCGAAGCCCGTTCAGCGTGTGATAGACCACCGCGCCGACCAGCAGGATCTCCATCGGGATGATGAACGGCTCGGCGTAGAACTCGACGGTGTGATCGTAGACATCTCGCCCGAGCGTGACCAGCATGATGTCCAGGATATGCACCAGGAGGAAGAAGAGGATTCCGGCGCCGGTCGCCCGGTGCAGCACCCAGGCGTACTGGCCGGCGTCACCGTTGTAGATCGTCGCGACCCCCTGCTGCATATTGCGAAGGACCCAGATGACGAGCGCGATCACCGCGATGTAGGTGACGACGGCGAAGGCGTAGAGCGAGTAGCCCAGCACATCGCCGATCCACATCTCGCCGGCGAGGGGGCCGGCGTTGTTGCGGGCCGCCTCCACGTCGAAGGTGAAGATGTTGACGAGTCCGAGCACCGTGAAGATCAGCCCGATCAGCCAGAGGGCGCCGTAGGCGAGAACGCGACCCCCGCGAGGAACGTAGTCGGCGAGAATGAAGCGGAAGCCGACCAGGCCGTGCCAGAGCGCGGCGATCAGGAGGGTGCTGTCGAACGTCAGCCACAGCGTGTTGGACCACCGAGCGGCGACGAAGTCGAAGTCGGTCTCCGAGGGTGCGTTCAGGTAGTGGGTGATGAACATGTGCCCGAGGGCGAAGAAGACCAGGGCAATGCCGGAGATGCGCAGGAAGTACCACGCAAGCCGGTCGTTGCCGCCGACGCCGGCCAAACCGAACCGGAACCGGCCCTGTTCACTCGAAATCGAGGCCATGCCTTACTAATCCTCCCCCGTGGTCATTGGTGTCGTTGTGCGGATTGGCACAACGATTCAGGTCGTGCCCGCCAGCGAGTCGTGGCACCGGCATGATCCTGAACTCCGGACCCTCCGTCAATGGTTGTCCCTATTGTACGCGGCTGGTCCTGTTCGCGCCGGGGCGAACGGTGTGGTCATGCCTAGTTGGGTACGGCCACTGCAGCACCCATCGAGCCAGCAGAGCAGGATTGCGAGTGCAAGCCGGGATCATGGCTGTTCCTCGCGCTGCCAGATCCCGGCTTGCCCACCTTCCTTGTACTCAAGGCGAATGCGCTCGATTGTCATGCCGCGGTCGATCGCCTTGACCATGTCGTAGATGGTCAAGGCGGCCACACTGACGGCGTGGAGCGCCTCCATCTCGACACCGGTTTGTCCCTTCGTGTCGACACGCGCCTCGATGTCGACGCCCGTCTCGTCGAGCTCGAAGCCGATGTCGACGCGCGTGATAGGAATCGGGTGGCACATGGGGATGGCGTCGGCTGTCTTCTTGGCAGCCATGATCGCGGCCACGCGCGCCACACCGAGCACGTCGCCCTTCTTCGCACGTCCCTCGCGGATTACCTCGGCCGTTTCCGGTGTCATGCTTATGCGACCGGTGGCGACGGCAACGCGCTCGGTCTCCGGCTTGTGCCCGACATCGACCATGCGGGCATTGCCGCGCTCATCGAAATGGGTGAGTCCCTGTTTGCCCTGTGGGGTATCGTTGATGTCCATGTCGCTGTCGATCACGATGACGATTGGCAGTTGTCCGATGATACCGGTTTCGAGAGAGTGACCGGTCAGCATGCCGCCGATGGCGGGAGAGGAACGACCATGAACAACCGATCGAACTCGATGGTCATCATGGGAATCGTCACGCTGATCGCAGTGCTGGCGGTGCTGCTGCTGCTTGGTGTCGAGTTCTGGCTGGCGACGGTGATCGCGGTGGTGTGCGCGCTGGCGGCGCAGTTGATCACCGGGCGCCAAGCCAGGCGATGAGTCCGGCCGTCAAGGCGACGCTCTACGGTGAGCTCACCACGAGCGTGATCCTGCTGATTGCGCTGCTGATCTCGGCACCGAACGCAACCACATTGCTGCTGGCGGTCGCCTTCGGGCTCGTCGTCGCGGCCGCGACCTGGTATCAGGGGCGTTGCCGGTGATCGCCGTGTAATGTCGCCCTGCGAATCGTCTGTCCGGCTTCATCTCGCCGCGGTCATGCGCATCACCCAGTGGTGGAGAGTCGTGTCACCGGCTGGGCGAGCGCGCCGATGCCCTCGACGGCGATGCTCACCAGGTCGTCGTCCTCCAGCGTGAACTCGGACGGCGGGATAATCCCCGTGCCGGTCATCAGGAAGACGCCGTCCGGGAAGGTATTGTGCCGGTGCAGGTAGCCGACGAGGTCCTCGAAGGACCGCGCCATCTGATCGGTCGAGGTCTCCTCCTCGAACAGCACCGTGCCGCCGCGTTCGATCGTCAGCTTCACCGTGAGATCGCGCGGGTCGGTGATTTCGTCCGCGAGCGCGATCACCGGTCCGAGCCCGGCGCAGGCCGTGTACATCTTCGCCTGCGGCAGGTAGAGCGGGTTCTCGCCCTCGATCGACCGTGACGACATGTCGTTGCCGACTGTGTAGCCAATCACCTCGCCGTAGGCGTTGATCACCAAGGCGACTTCCGGCTCGGGCACGTCCCACCTCGAATCGGCGCGGATTCCCACCGGCTGCCCCGGACCCGAAACGCGTGAGGGTGTCGCCTTGAAGAAGAGCTCCGGGCGATCGGCGTTGTAGACCCGCTCGTAGACGTCCTGCTCGGTCGATTCCTCCATCCGAGCGTCGCGGCTCCGCAGATAGGTGACGCCGCAGGCCCAGACCTCCTGCTCGTCGATCGGGGCGAGCAGCGTGGCGTCATGCGCGGCGATCGCGGACTCGGCCGCATTGCGGATGCGGGCGATGGCGGTGCCGAGGTCGGTCCGCGTGAGGCGTAGCACCTCGCGCATGGTGGCGAGCCCGGACAGCTCCGGGAAGGCGATGACCTGCTCGCCGTCGAGGAACCCGATGTGGGCGTCGGCGGGGTCGCCGGTGTGGAAACGGCAGAGGGGCATAGGATTTGGCTCCTTTCGTGGTGAACCATGTTCTGATGGCAAGTGCGCTTCATCGTATGTGGGGATCGACGGGGTGTCGAGCCGCTTGGTGTTGTTGATATCGGTGTCATGCCGACCGCAGGACGCGGAGGGTCCGGAGTGGGGAAATCTCTCGCGAGCCAGATGCCACCTCATGGCGGGCAAGAGATTTCTCGACACGGCCGCCGGCGCTAACGGGCCTTGCCGGCTCGAAATGACAGGTTAGGTTGGCGCGCGAGAAGGAAACTGCAGCTGATTGCTACGTGTCTGCCCGGCGTCGCTGCTCCACCCGCTCGGCGAGCAGCTCGGCGAGGTGCCGGACTTCGAGCCCGCGACTCCCCGCGTCGCTGCCGCCCCGCAGATGCATAATGCAGCCTTGGTTATCGGTGACGATCACGTGTGCGCCGGTTGCCTCGGCGTTGGTCAGCTTGCGGGTCATCAGGCGCTTCGCGACGTCGGGATAGTCGACGCTGAACGTGCCACCGAACCCACAGCAGAGCGTGTTTTCCGGCAGTTCGGCGATCTCGTCACCCATCACCCGCTCGATCAGGTAGCGCGGCTCCGCGGAGAGCCCGAGTGCGTTCAGGCTTTGGCAGGAGTCATGGTAGGTGACGGTGCGAGAGGCACCGTCCGGCGCGGCCAGCGTGCCCTTCTGCAGCTTCGCAATCCGCACGAGGAACGACGTGAAATCCATCACGCGCCTGGCAAGCCGCTCGGCGCGCTCGCGCCAGGCCGGGTCGTCGCGGAACTGGTGTGCGTAGTCCTGGATGATCATTGCCACGCAGCTCGCGCTGCCGGAGATGATCCAGTCGGCCTCCACGCGCTCCAGCGAGGCGATCGTCCGCCGGCCGAGGTCGCGGGCGTGGTCGACATCGCCCGAGTTCTGGTGCACCAGCCCGCAGCAGTGCAGGCCCTCCGGGTGGACCATCTCGGCACCGAGGGCACCGAGCACGGTCGCAATTGCCTCGCCCTGCTCGGGGTAGAGCCGGTCGGTCATGCAGCCGGGGAAGAGGGCGACCCGCATGCCCGCCACCGCGCTGGGGATCAGTGGCGGCGATGGCCCGGGTCTTTCGGGCCGCTCACATCGTTCCCGCACGCGCTCGTGGAGCGGACGCCGGGCAAGCGCGGGCAGACTGCGCCAGCTCGTCTGGCGCTTCAGGCCCGGCAGACGACCCGCACGGATCAATCGGGACCCGCGCGTGAGGGGCAGCTGCGCGCGGGATCCGATCTTCATCAGCAGGTCCGCCGCGCGTGGGCGGGCGTACACGTTGAGCGCGATGCGCTTGGTGACCCTGATGCCCTTGCCGGCGGCGACCATCGCCCGCACGTCGAGAATCTGGCGGGGCAGGGGGATGCCGACGGGGCAGACTGTCTCACAGGCGTTGCAGGAGAGGCAGAGGCTCTGCGGGCCGGCGCCGGCGTCGAGTCCGTGCAGGAACGGCGTCACGACTAGGCCGATCGCGCCGGAGTAGATGTAGCCGAAGACGTGCCCGCCGACCTCACGGTAGGGCGGGCAGACGTTCGCGCACGCGGCGCAGCGAATGCAGTGCAGCGCCTCGCGGAACTCCTCGCGCTCGCGCATCGCGCGGCGGCCATTGTCGACCAGCACGACGTGCTGCTCGTGCCCCGGCGTCGGACCCTGAATGAAGGTTGAGTAGACCGTGATGCGCTGGGCCGTCGCGCTGCGGGCGAGCAGCCGGAGCTGCCGCATCGCGTCGGCGTAGGTGGGGACCAGCTTCTCGATGCCGGCCAGCACCACATGGACTGGCGGGATGGACGAGGTGAGCCGCCCGTTGCCCTCGTTGGTGCACATCATCACGGTACCGGACTCTGCGATGAGTGCATTCGCTCCGGTGATGCCCATGCCGGCCTTGAAGAAGACATCACGTATGGCATCCCGCGCCGCACTGACCTGCTCGGCAACGTCCTCGCGGGAGATTTCGCGCTGCAAGTGCTCGCTGAAGATATCGCCGACCTGTTCACGAGCCAGGTGGATCGCCGGCATCACCATGTGGCTCGGGCGCTCGTTCCGCAGCTGCACGATCCACTCGCCGAGGTCGGTTTCGACCACCTCCATGCCGAGGCCGGTGAGATGGTCGTTGAGCTCGGTCTCCTCGCTGACCATGGATTTCGACTTGGCGACGACCTCGACGCTGTGTGCCCGCGCGATCTCCTCGATGATCCGGTTCGCCTCGTCGGCGTCGGCGGCGAGGTGGACGTGGGTGCCGGATAGCTCAGCAGCAGCGATGAACTGGTCGAGGTAGGTGTCGAGGTTGTCGATGGCGTCGGTCTTGGCAGCCTTCATGGTCCGCTGGAGTTGCTCGAACTCGACTTCGGCCATCACGTTGGCACGGTCCCGCCGCCACGACTGCTGGAAGTTGGTGAGGCTGACGGCGAGGCGCTCGTTGGCCATCGCCGTGTCGTATCGCTCCTCGAACGGGGCTTCGGCGTGGGTGGCGTGCGGCGGGGTGGTGCTGCGCTTGGCGGTGGAAGACATGCAGGCTCCGGGGATCAGGCGGGTGTGTCGATGACGATCAAATGCAGTCGAGCCGGTCCCTGTACGCCAACGGTCAACTGCCGCTCGATGTCGGCCGTGCGGCTCGGGCCGGTTACCAGCGTCGCGTAGGAGCCGTGCTCCTGGGCCACAGCGGCAAGGGTCTCGCCCGCATCGTCGAGCGAGGGCGCGAGGGCGTCAAGCGGGCAGATGACGATATGGGTCTCGGTTACCAGCCCGACGGCGCGGTCGGTCAGCTCGCGCTCGACCAGCACGACGGAGCCGGTCTCGGCGATCGCCTGCCGCGCCACGCTCAGCCCGAAGGCCTGGTCGCGCACCTCTACCGCGCCAGTGGGATAGCGGAGCCTGACGCCGGCCCCCTCGAGCGTGTCGAGGAGGGCTGGGAGGGCGTCGCGGACCATCGGTGCGGTCCAGAGCGGCACGTCGCTGCCGCCCATGATGTTCTCGATCGCCTCGGCGGCGAACGGAATGTCGGCGGCGCGATGGCACACTCCACCGACCTTCGCCAGCGCCGCTTCGAGTTGCCGGTAGAGGGCGTCAGTTGGCGCGAGGGATGTCTCGGTCATGGTGCGGTCCTGGGGCTTCGAGACTCAACGAACGCTATAGCCACTCTGTCATTTCGACCAAGGGCCGACAGGCCCGCGTGGAGGAATCCCTCCCGGTATGGTCCTTGAGATTCGATAGTCGCGATCAGACGAAGGAGGGATTTCTCCTCTCCGCATACTTTGTGTGCTCCGGTCGAAGTGACAAGTTGGTTGACGGCGAGGGCACGGCTTACAGCATCGCGCCGATGATCCAAGGGTTGAACTCCTCTTCGCCGATGTCGGCCAGTTCGCTCTTGCTCCGCTCGCCGGACGCCACCCGCAGGATGTGCTCGAAGATCTCCTGGCCCATCTCGTCGAGGCTCACACCCTCAAGCACCTTGCCGGTATCGATGTCCATGTCGGGCTCCTGCTTATGGTAGAGGTCACTGTTGGTCGCGAGCTTGACGCTCGGCGCCGGCTTGAATCCGAATGCCGAACCGCGCCCGGTCGTGAACGTCACCACGTTGCAGCCACCCGCGACCTGGCCGGTCACCGACACCGGGTCGTAGCCCGGCGTGTCCATGTGTACGAAGCCCTTCGCGGTGACCTTCTCGGCGTAAGGAACGACGTCATTCAATGGGGTCGAACCGGCCTTGGCGATCGCGCCGAGCGACTTCTCATAGATCGTCGTCAGGCCGCCCAGCTTGTTGCCCGGTGAGGGGTTGTTGTCGATCGATGCACCGAACATGGAGGTGTACTCCTCCCACCAGTGGATGCGCTCGACCAGCTTCTCGCCAGCCTCACGGGTCGCCGCACGCCGGGTGAGCAGGTGTTCGCCGCCGTACACCTCGCTCGTCTCGCCGAGCACAACGGTGCCGCCCTGCCGGACGATCTCGTCGGCGGCCTTGCCGAGTGCCGGGTTCGCGGTAACGCCCGACCATCCGTCCGAGCCGCCGCACTGCAATGCGACCATCAGCTCGGATGCCGGGACCGGCTCGCGCTGCGCCTTGTTCGCCTCCGGCAGCATGTCCATCACCGCGGTGATACCTGCCTCGACCGTCTTCTGGAACCCACCGCCCTCCTGGATCGTCAGCACGAGCGGCTTCTTCCCATTGAGGGAGAGGTGGGTCGCCTCGATGAGGTCGTCCGGCTGGTTGACCTCGCAGCCGAGGCTGAGCATCACGTAGCCCGCGACGTTCGGGTGGTCGACGACGTTCGCCATGGTGCGTTGGAGCATGCCGAGGTCTGGGGAGCCGTAGTGCGCGCCGCAGCCGCCCTTGGTCGGAAAGGGGATGACGCCGTCAACGTTCGGGAACCGTTCCATGATCTCCGGATGCATCCGGAAGTGATCGGCCACCCGGCGCGTCGCCGTCGACGAGCAGTTGACTGTCGCGATCACCGCGACGTAGTTGCGCGTGCCGACACGACCGTCCTTGCGCCGGTAGCCCATAAAGGTGCGGCGCTTGCCCTCCGGTACGAAATCGACGGGCTTCACGTCCTCACAGAAGGCGTAGTCCAGTTCCAGCTCGCCTTGGTGGACGGCGACGTTGTGGTTGTGGACATGCTCGCCGGGGGCAATATCGGCCGTCGCGAAGCCGATGATCTGCCCGTAGCGCCGCACCGGCTGTCCCTTGGCGACGTGGTGGTTGGCAACCTTGTGCCCCGGCGGGACCATCCGACCGATCACGATGTCGTCACCGTCATCGCGCATGAGCGTTGTCTTCGGCAGCAGCGGGCTCTTGGCGATGATCACGTTGTCGTCGGGGTGCAGCAGGACGGCCAAGTCCGTAAGCGGGACGCGTCCACGCGCGCCTTGCAGGTTGGAGAGATTGGAAATCTGTGCCATGGCGGGGCTCCGTTTCGGGAATCGGGCTATCGCGCGGTCAGGCCGCCGTCGATCACCATCTGCGATCCGGTGACATAGGCGGACTCGTCCGAGGCAAGGTAGAGGGCAAGCGGGGCGATCTCGTCCGGCCGGCCCATGCGGCCGAGCGGCTGGCGGGCGTGGAGTTGCCGGCGCGTCTCCTCGATCTCGCCAGTGTGATACCTCTGCAGGTAGGCCTCGACGAAGGGAGACTCCACGGTGCCCGGGCAGATGCAGTTGCACCGTATCGCCCGGTCGATATAGTCCATCGCAATCGACTGGGTCATCGAGATAACCGCGCCCTTGGCGGTACCGTACGCGAATCGTCGCGCAACGGCGACCTGTCCGGCGATGGAGGCGATGTTGACCAGCACGCCGCCCTGCGGGTCCTGCTGGAGCATTTGGTTCACCGCCGCTTGGGAGCAGTAGTAGACGCCATTCACGTTGACCGCCATGAGGCGGTCGAAGTCGGACGGCTCCGTCTCGGTCAGGCTGCCGACCATGCCGATGCCGGCGTTGTTGACGAGGATATCGAGTCGGCCGGTCTGCGTCACGATGCCGGCGACCGCCTGGTTCGCCGAATCGAGGCTGCTGACGTCGAGGTGGAGCGCGACGGCGCTGCCGCCCACACCGGCAATCTCGTCGACGACGCCGGCCGCCCCCTCGTCGTTGATATCGCCCACGGCGACCGTCGCACCCTGCTTCGCGAAGAGGAGCGCGATCTCCCGGCCGATGCCGGATCCGGCGCCGGTGACGAGGGCAGTCTTTCCATCGAGTCTGAACAACTTGGGCTCCTCCTCGTCGCCGAGCGAGGGAGAGCGCGACGACGGCATGGTGACGACGAGCCGGGCGGGGCATCGATAGCGGAGATCATCTGTCCCTCCGATCTAGCGATTGTATACAAAATTCGCCGAACTGTGAATGCCGATCTTAAACATGGACCAGTAGGCGTTCATGTCGGTGCTCGTTTTGAGCGCCGCACCTACCTGCTTGGTAATATGTGTCGCGTTGTAATGAGGGATTGACACGGCCCGTAAGCCCTGATACCGTATGTGTCATCGATGACACACGGCGTCAGATCCCGTAGGAGACCATCGGATGTACCGTCGTGCAACGCTCAAGGATGTTGCGGAAGTAGCTGGTGTATCAACCGCCACTGTTGCCCGCGTCCTTCACAACAAGGGCTACGTCGCGCCGGGCACCCGGCGCCTAGTCGAGCAGGCACTCGCGGATACCGGTTACCAGATCAACGCCATTGCCCAAGGGCTACGCCGACAGCGGACCTACACGATTGGTCATGTCATGAACAGCGTCATCCCAAACCAGTTCTTCGCTGCCGTCGCCGAAGGAGTCGAGGAGGTGTCATCCCGCCACGGCTGTGGTGTGCTCATGGTTACAACCCATGGCGACTCGACTCGCGAGAGGCGATCGGTCGAGACACTCATCCAGCGACGGGTGGACGCGATCAT
>DASYWL010000078.1:0-4601 GCA_035936055.1 Thermomicrobiales bacterium | reverse complement strand
GCTCGACGCCGATGCCGGTCTCCGCCAACACTTGGCGCGCCATCGCAAAGGTGACCTTGATGATCTCGCTGGCGTCCTGCTCGACCCACCCGGGCTGCCGGTACTGCTGCCTCGTCTCCTGCTGGGCAGAGCCAAGCGGGCGCCCCCGCCGGTCGAAGATCACGGCACGGCTCGACGTCGTTCCCTGGTCGATCGCGAGAATCACTGGATCAGCTACCATGGCCACTTCCCTCCCCCTTCTGCATCGGCGTCGCAGGAACATGCTAGCCTATCGACATCTGGCACGTCGCCACCTGACGACGGCCCCATGGACCTCCCCGCAGCCATTCAGGAGACGCTCGAGACCCGCGTCGCCCGCACGCTGGGTGACACCGTCGTACGGTCGCGAACGCTCACCGGTGGCAAGATGGGCGATGTGGTGCGAATCGATCTCCAACGCGTCGGTCCGGTGGTCGCGAAGTCGACGAGCCCCGATGCACGTCCCACGCTCGAAGCCGCGATGCTGCGCGAGCTGCGAGCGAGCGAGACGATTCCCGTACCCGATGTGCTCCACGCCGAGGACGACCTGCTGGTGCTGGAATTCATCGACGGAATGCACCTGCGGCCAGAGGCGGAGTGCCATTGCGATGCGCTGCTTGCGCAGTTGCATGATGTGCACGGCAAGGCGTTCGGCTTCGCAACAGAGACGCTCAACGGCCGGATCATGCTGGCGAGTCCCTGGACCGAGTCGTGGGTCGCCTTTTACCGGGAGCACCGGCTCCAGCTCTCCCTGGCGTTGGTGGACCGCTACTCCCCGCTGCCGCCTGACATGCACGCCGACCTCGACCGGGTCCTGTCCCAAAATGATCGCCTGCTGCGCGAGCCGGAACGGCCATCGCTCCTGCATGGTGACCTGTGGGCCGCCAATGTGCTCTCCAGCGGCGATCGCGTCACAGCGTTCCTCGACCCCTCAGCCTGCTATGGCGACCCGGAGATCGAGCTGGCATACGTTGACGCTTGGGTTTCGTTCGGCTATCACTTCGGCGACCGGTTCATCCCCCGCCTCGCTGCCACCGGGAGTTCTGGGATGCCTGCACCGCACACCGATCGATCGAGGATGGCTTCCACCAGGTCCGCAAGCACGTCTACGCACTCTACCCGCTGCTGATGCACGTCTATTACTTCGGCGACCGGTTCATCCCCCGCCTCGCTGCCACCATCGCCGCCATCAAGCCGCACGTGTAGGGGAGGACTTGACCGCGCACACCGGAGTCATGGAACTCTTCGTCCGCGCGGTCAATGTCCTCCCACGCAACCATTGTTGACCCATCGTGTTGGAAACGCGTGGCTGGAAGCGGGACGACCCGTTCGACTCGGGCCTGCGGCCCTCGCTCAGGGCAGGCTATTGCACGTGCTCACGGGGCCTGCCTCGTGCGTTGCGGAGCACAGCCAAGTCGTCCCCTCCAGCTGATGGGCCACCCACACAGCGATCACTCGTCCTCAGCCAGCCACATGAGCCGCGTGTCGAGGGTAAGCCAGAGGGGGTTGGGCGTGAATCCGCGAACACCAGGAGCCAGCAGGGTGAGCGTCTGCGGCTGACCGAGCCAGATCGCGAACGGGTCGTCGATCAGCCCCTGCTGGAGATCGGCGAGCGCATCCGCCATCTCCTCCTCGTCGACCGCTGCGAAGTAGGCAGCCAGCGCCTCGTCGACCGCTGGGTTCCAGTAGCCACCAGGATTCCAGCCGGCCGCGTTGGCGGCGATGTCCCATGCCGAGCCGACGAGATCGAACGACGCGAACGCCGGGTAGAGTACGAGGTCGTAGACGATCAGGTCCCAGGTGCGGTCAACGCTCCAGCGCGCGACAAAGGCCTCCGGCGGCAGGACCTCGATGCTGAGCGCGATCCCGATCTCGCACAGGTCGGCGTCCATCGCCTCCAATGTGTCGACCACCGCCGGCTCGACCGTGTCTTGCACGATCGTTGTCAGCACGAGCGCATCGCCGGCCGGACTGTCGAGAACGCCGTCGCCGTTGTAGTCGCCAAAGCCGGCCTCCTCGAGCACCTTCCGGGCGCGAGCGAGGTTTCGCGATGAGTTCTTCTCGTCGCCGGTCTCGACCCACGGGAGCATGATCAGCCCCGGTCGCTCGTGGCGCAGGAACCCGTTCCAGATCTCCTCGGCATAGCGCTCCCGGTCGATCGCGAGATTGATGGCATCCCGCAGCGCCATGTCCACCAACACGGTTGGATTGACTCGGTCCGGATTGTTGAAGTTGAGTGCTGCAAAGAGCGAGCGCGGGCTATCGGCAACGACAAGCCTCCCCTCGTCATCCAGCAGCCCCTCGACGCGCTGGGGATCGAGATGGCCAACGGCGTGCAGATCGCCTTCGCGCCAGAGTGCCACCCGCTCGTCCATTCTCTCGACGGCGAGCAGCTCCAGCCGGTCCGCGTGTGGCGGCCCCGCGAAATAGTCCTCATTGCGGGAGAAGGCCACGCCGCTCGCGGAGATGGACTCGATCACCCATGGACCCGTGCCGACCAGAAGTTCGTCACCGAAGGAAACACCTTCAAGCGTTCGCTCGCCGACGGGGTTCGCCTCCCAGGCCTCGCGGTACTGGTGAGCAGGAAGAATCGGCAGGCTGGCAACGTTAAAGAGCCATGCGCCGTCCGGCTCGGCGAATCGCACCTCCACGACTATGTCGTCGACCACAACAACATCGTCGACCAGCGCGGTCTGGGCGGCAAAGATGCTCCTGAAATCGTCCCGGTAGACGATGTGGCTGAACCGCACGTCCTCGGCCGTGAAGGGTCTGCCATCGTGCCAGCGAACGTCGTCGCGCAGCTCGAAGGAGAGCGTGTGGCCGTCCTCGCTCCACGTCCATGCTCGTGCCAACGATGGCGCCGGGAGACCGGTTTCGCGATCGATGCGAACGAGTGCGTCGAGGTAGCTCCACGCAACCTGCGGGTCCTGCCCGTGTAGTGGCAGCACCAGGTTCGTCAAGCCAACAGGGTGCACGGGAAGCCGAAGTGTACCGCCCCGCACCGGCTGCCCGTCTTCCGGCAGCTCGCCGGCGTGGACGATGTCCAGCGGATGGTTGAGCACCGGTGACGCAACCGGCGAGGCGACTGGTGACGCCTGCGGACCGGCGGTCGGCGTCTGGGCGGCGACACGCCCGAGCGCGACTGAACCGGCGATGCTGATCCCACTCGCAACGACGCCTCGTCTGGAAACACCGCACGTCGTCGCGCCTCGTGACTGCTGCATGTGAAGCTCCGCCTCCATCCCGCCCCCGCGTCTCTGCAACGCCCGTCCTATCCAAATAGTATGCTTGCCGCCTGGTAGAGGAACCAGAGCCCGAAGCCGATCAGCGCCACACCGCCGATGCCGGTGATCCAGAGCATGCCGCGACCGTTCACGAACCGTCGGGCAACCTGGGCCAACCATGAGAGGAAGGTGACCCAGAGAAAGATCCCGACGAACACCCCGCCGACCAGCAATGGCGCGCCGGCCGCCCCGACCCGCTCGACGGCATCCGCGACCAGCGCGGCGCCGACCGAAAGCCAGTAGACAATACCCATCGGGTTGAAGACCGCCATCAGCAGACCCGCGAGGTAGCTGCTTCGACCGACTGGTTGCTGACCCTGTTGCAGCCCGGTACCTCGCAATGCCGTGCGAAGACTGTTGATACCGACCCAGGAGAGCATCACCGCACCGGCCAGGAAGAGCGGCACCCGCAGCGCGGGGCTGTCCGCCAGCGGTGTCAGGCCGCTGACGATCAGCGCCGCGTAGACGGTATCCGCCGACAGCGCGCCCAGGCCGACCAGCCACCCCTGCAGATAGCCGTTCTGGATCCCGCGTCTGATGATCTCGATATTGATCGGACCGATCGGCGCAGCCAGCGCGACACCTATCGTCATGCCGTACACCAGCAAACCAAAGCCGCTTGCGACGCTCATGCTTCTCCTGTCTCGACGCATCCCATTAGCGATTGGAGTGTACGACACGGGCCATGGACTGAAACAAAGAGCACCGGCCCGTGGTACGGGGCCGGTGCCTTCATTCAGACTGAAGCATCCCTTTGTCTGACAAGTCGCCGCCCTGGGAAAGGCAGACGTTCCAGGCTGGCAGCCTCATCGGCTGGTTGCACCTCCGCTGCCAGAACCCCGTCCAGATCGCGCTTCGCGCGCGATCACGTTCGGCTGTGTCGAAGTGGTGCCATTCGACCCATGTTCCGAACGCCCATCGGTCGCCGGAGCTGACTTCCGACCGGGTTCCTGGAAAGACTGGAAAAGGATGCACCGGTGGGTCACACCGAGTACTTCCAGCCACCCACGGAGCCGCCGAACGTTTGGAATCCTGCTCAATGGTTGAGTATTCAGGTGTTCGGCAGCGTCCCGATGCTTCAGTACTCCCATCATACTCTCTGTGTCAAGGGTGAACGTAGGCTCCCGAGGGCCAGTCGCCCTGATCTCGGCCGACCCCTCGGCGTTAGATCAGGTAGCCGCCCCCGGCCCGCGAAACCGAACGCGTACATCCCCCTTGCGCCTCGTCACACGCTGCTCATCGAGGTACTCCAACGTCGGCTGGGCATACTTGCGACTGGTGCTGAAAAGATCGCGGTAC
>DASYWL010000077.1:0-10424 GCA_035936055.1 Thermomicrobiales bacterium | reverse complement strand
CAGACTCGGCAGCAACGTCGGCATGCCGATCCGTCGAGATGAGGCTGTGGCTGGCGGCGGTGTCGCTGAGACGCCGGTCGGCGGTGTCTGGACGGAGGATGAGCCGAAACTCGGCCCGCGAGGTCAGCATCCGGTAGGGCTCTTGAAAGGGCAGGGTGACGAGGTCGTCGATCATCACGCCGATGTAGCCCTCATTCCGGCCGAGCCGCAACGGCGCGTGGCCGAGCGCGCGAGCGGCCCCGTTTGTCCCGGCCACCAGCCCCTGGCCGCCGGCCTCCTCGTAGCCTGAGGTGCCGTTGACCTGTCCCGCGAGGAAGAGCCCCGCCACTCGGGTGCTCTCCAGCGTATGGGTCAGCTCGGTGGGATCGACTGCGTCGTACTCGACGGCGTACCCATACCGGGTGATGCGCGCGTCACGGAGTCCCGAGATGTGCGGCAGGATCGCCTCCTGCACGTCGGGGGGAAGGCTCGTGCTGAGCCCCTGGATATAGGCCTCATGCGATCGCCAGCCCTCTGGCTCAATAAAGATTGGGTGGGCGTCTTTGTCCGCGAAGCGGCCGACCTTGTCCTCAATAGACGGGCAGTAGCGCGGGCCGGTGCCCTCGATCGAGCCGTTGTACATCGGCGCCCGGCCTAGATTGGCGCGGATGATGTCATGGGCGGCGTCGGTTGTCGATGTCTGGAAACAGGCAACCTGTGGCCGCCCGCCTCGAATCTCGGATTGACTGAAGATGCCGGACGCGGCCGGTGGCAGGAGCACAGGTTCGATCTCGCCGAGCATGCCCTGCCGGCTGAGCCAGAGCGGCTCGTCGTCGCCCGGCTGCCGATCGGTCTCGGAGATGTCGATTGTTCTGGCGTCGATGCGAGGCGGGGTGCCCGTCTTGAAGCGTCGCAGGTTGATGCCGACATCGAGGAGCGAGCCGGCGAGGGAGGCATCAGAGGTATCGCCGGCGCGACCACCGGCGATACTGCTCTCGCCCGAGACCATGCGCGCCCGGAGGAAGGTTCCGGCGGTGACGACGATGGCGTCGGCGTAGATGGTACCGGAGACGCTGGTGGTAACGCCGATGACGCGTGCAGATCCTGCTGTATCGGCATCGGCAAGGATCACGCAGGTGGCAGCATCCTGCACCATCTCGATCCGCTCCTGTGTCTCGAGTTCCTCCTTCATCAGCATCGCATAGAGCGTCTTGTCGCATTGGGCCCGTACTGCCCGCACGGCGGGCCCCTTGCTGGTGTTGAGCTGCCGTACCTGCATGGCGGACTTGTCCGCGATCCGCGCCATCGCGCCTCCAAGCGCGTCGATCTCGGCCACGATATGGCTCTTGCCGGGCCCACCGATGGAGGGATTGCACGGCATGTAGCCGGTCCGGTCGAGGTTGGGCGTGATGACCAGCGTGCGACACCCGGATCTTGCGGCGGCGAGCGCAGCCTCCGAGCCGGCGTGGCCGGAACCGATCACGATGACATCATGGGACTTGGAGGGGAGGGACATGGCAGGTGGGGTCTCGGGTGCAGCTACGGCAGAATCCAGTTGGCACAAAGTGTGCTAGTTCGCGCATATGGGCTCTGCGCCGTATTCCCAGAGCAACGATTATCATAAGACAAGGTTCAGGAAAGACGTATGGACGGAGCTACGGACGCGCCGGGAGGGTGGCCTGATATGGAGCAAGAGGGATCGGTCTTCGTGCAAACCGCGAAGATCGTAGGCATTGCCGGGGTCGCTGCCGGTGTCGTCGGTGCGGTGCTGGGGCGAGTGCTGGAGAGCCAGCGGGAGCCAAGCGCCGGCGAGCGGCTGCAGGCTGCACTCGATGACGTGAAGGGGGCGGGCGGTTCATCGTTCGTCAATCAGTTGAGCGAGGCGGTGGAGCAGGCGCGCAAGGAGTTCGAACGCGCGAAAAAGAAGAGCAAGAAGCAGCGCAAGCTGGTGAGGGGCAAGAAGCGGGGGCAAGAGGAAGCGGATCTTGCCTCAGTGGCCGCATCGGGGATGCTGTTCGCCGATTACATGCGCCGCGCCGTACGGAATAGTTCCGAGCGATTCGGCGAGAACCTGCAGGACGTGCTCGAGCAGACGACGGAGTCGTTGAGCAAGAATGCCGAGCAGTCGCGGAAGACCTCGAAGAAGCGCGGCAAGGAGTTGAAGAGAGACGCGAAGAAGCGCCGCGAAGCTGCAGAGAAGCAGGCGAGCGAAGGGCTGGAGGAGTTGATGAAGTTCCGGAAAGGTGCAGCGGACAAGGCCGAGGATCGGCTCGAGGACATCGGGAAGTTCACTCGCGCGGCCGTCGAGAAGCGAGTGAAGCCTGCCCTCGAGAAAGCCGGTGCCGTCACGCTTGCCGGCGCGAGCAAGGCGAGGCACCGGCTCGAGGAGGAATCGAAGGATCTGGAGAAGCGCTACGCCGACGTCAAGCCGAAAATCGAGAAGCGCTACGCCGACGCGCGGCCGAAGATCGAGAAGTCGGCGGAGCACTACGCCGATGTGGCCGCGGACCTTGTCAAGGAGCTGCGCAAGACCGCGCAGGAACAGGCCAGAGATGCCGGACCGCTGCTTCAGGATGGTGTCGAGCAGGCACGGGAGCTGGCTCGCGAAGGGTCGGAACAGGCGAAGGAGCGCGTCCATGAGGCGGGGGACGCGGCCAAGGAGGGCAGCAGGAACGCTGTCTCCCTTCTAGTCTGGACGGCGATCGCCGGTGGGCTCATCTATCAGGTGCTGCTCAATGAGGAGCAGAAGCGCAAGGTTCGCGAGTTCGCGATCGGTGCCTACCACGAGGGCAAGGCGATCTACCAGGACCTGCGCGGCGAGAACGCGGACTTCTCCGCTCAGTAGATTCGTTGCCAGGAACTGCAGTGACAAAGCCCCGGCCCGTCAGGACGGGGCGTTGTCGTGCGTCGCGGATAGCGGATAACTGATCAGGCGACCGGGCTCGTTTGGCCGCGCCGGGTCGGTGCGCCGTGGCAGTGCTTGTACTTCTTGCCGCTGCCGCAGGGGCACGGCTCGTTCGGGCGCACCTTCTTGCCCTTGCGTCGAACCGTCGACGAGCCGTCGCCTGCCTCCTGGGGAGCGTTCGTGACTGTCTCCTGCTCGCTGACCCGGGTCTTCACAGGCTGCTGGGCAATGACCGGCTTCACGCGGTAGATCGAGCGGACGAGGTCGTGGCGGATGTTGCGCCGAAGCTGCTCGAACATCCGGTAGCCTTCGGTCTTGTAGACCACCAGCGGGTCGCGTTGCCCGTAGGCCTGGAGGCCCACGCCGGCGCGCAATTCGTCCATCGCGGTGAGGTGGTCGACCCAGAGCTTGTCGATCACGGCGAGCAGGACACGTCGCTCCATCGTGCGCATCGTCTCCTCGCCGAACTCCTGTTCGAGCGCCTCATAGGCGGCCTCGGCTTCGTCCGCGAGGATATTGTAGATGTCGTCGCTCTCCTGACCGGCGATCATCTCGACCGTCACACGGTCGCCCGGGATCAGCCCGTTGAACTGCTCGACGAGTGCCTCGTAGTCGATGTCGCCCGACTTCTCGGCGGTGTGCGCGTCGACCATCGCCTCGAGCTCGGCCTCGATGAGATCCTGGACTTTCTCGCTGACGTCGCCGCCCATGACGATCTTGCGGCGGTCGCGGTAGATGTACTCGCGGTGGCGATTCATCACGTCGTCGTACTGGACGACCTGCTTGCGGCGGTCGAAGTTGTGCCCCTCGACCTTCGTTTGTGCGTTCTCAATCGACTTGGAGATGATCTTGTGCTCGATCGGCTCGTCCTCCGCCATCCCCAGGCGATCCATTAGGCTGCCGATACGGTCACTGCCGAAGCGCTGCATCAGCTCGTCCTCGATGGAGACGAAGAAGCGGGACGATCCAGGGTCGCCCTGGCGCCCTGAGCGGCCGCGGAGCTGATTGTCGATCCGGCGCGACTCGTGCCGTTCGGTACCGACGATGTGCAGACCACCGGCAGCGCGAACCTCATCGGCCAGCTTGATGTCGGTCCCGCGGCCGGCCATGTTAGTCGCAATAGTTACCGCGTTGGGCTCACCCGCCTGCGCGACGATCTCCGCCTCGCGCTCGTGCTGCTTGGCGTTGAGAACCTGATGCTCGATGCCTTCCTTGTCGAGCAACGAGCTGAGTATCTCCGACTTCTCGACCGAGGTGGTGCCGACCAGCACCGGTCGGCCCTGCTCCTGCATCTTCTTGATGTCGCGGATCACCGCCTGGAACTTGCCGTTCTCGGTGCGGAAGACGAGATCCGGCATGTCGTCGCGGATCATCGGCTTGTTAGTTGGGATCACCATCACCGGCAGGTTGTAGATGCGGAAGAACTCTTCCTGTTCAGTCTCCGCCGTGCCCGTCATGCCCGCGAGCTTCTTGTACATCCGGAAGTAGTTCTGGAAGGTGATCGTCGCCATGGTGACGTTCTGGCGCTGGACTCGCACGCCCTCCTTGGCCTCGATCGCCTGGTGGAGTCCCTCACTGTAGCGCCGACCAACCATCATGCGACCGGTGAACTCGTCGATGATGATGACCTCGCCATCGCGAACGATGTAGTCCTTGTCCCGCTGGTAGATTGCCTGCGCGGCGAGCGCCTGCTCGAGGTGGTGAGTGAGCTCGACGTACCGCTCGTCGTAGATGCTCTCCCCCTCCGGGATGCCGGCGAGCCGCTCGGCCGTGTCGATCCCCTTGTCGGTCAGCGTGGCGTTGCGGTGCTTGGGGTCGACCTCGTAGTCGCGCCCCTTCCTGAGCTGGCGGACAATCTGCGCGAACTGGTAGTAGCGATCGGTAGCGGCGCCCGCCTGTCCGGAGATGATCAGCGGCGTGCGGGCTTCGTCGATGAGGATGTTGTCGACCTCGTCGACGATGGCGTAGTTCAGTTCGCGCTGGACCATCCTGTCCTTCTCGACCGTCATGTTGTCACGCAGGTAGTCGAAGCCGAACTCATTGTTGGTGCCGTGCGTGATGTCGGCGAGGTAGGCTTCCCGGCGGAAGATCGGCCGCAGGTTCTCCAGCCGCTCATCCTCGGCCTCGTAGTCGGGATCGAACATGAAGGCCGCGTTGTGCTGAATGCAGGCGACACTTAGGCCGAGCCCGTGGTAGACCTGACCCATCCACTGGGTGTCGCGCTTGGCGAGGTAGTCATTCACCGTCACCACGTGGACGCCGTCGCCGGAGAGGGCGTTGAGGGCGACCGCCAGCGTCGCAGTGAGCGTCTTGCCCTCGCCGGTGCGCATCTCGGCGATCTTGCCCTCATGCAACACCGCGCCGCCCATGATCTGGACATCGAAGTGGCGCATGCCGACCGTCCGCTTCGCGGCCTCGCGGGTGATCGCGAACGACTCGGGCAGGAGGTCATCCAGCGGCTCGCCCGATCGATATCGGGCGCCGAGACCCTGGAACTCTTCGCGGAGGTGCTCAAGCGTGGCCGACTCATAATCGGGCTCGAGCGCGTTCACGTCGTCGGCGATGACCTGGAGATCCTTGAACTCGCGTTGCGAGCCGTCTCCGAACAGTTTCTTGAGAATTGAGCGCATTGTTGCCATGACTCCACATTCAAATCGAATCGATCCCAGGTGTCCCGGGACGATCGCTGCACCTTCCAGTATACGACCGCGAGGTGACAGCGCCCTGAAGGGCAGGTTGCATGCGCGTCAATGAGAAGAGCAGAGCGAGGAGGACGTCGTTCCGCCGGGCGGTACTGGAGGTGGTGTCGCGCATCCCGCCGGGTCGGGTGACGACATACGGGCTAATCTCCCGAGCGCTTGGGTTTCCACGCGGCGCCCGTAATGTCGGCATGGCGCTGGCACGGTCGTCGGAGTTCGGTGATTTCCCCTGCCATCGTGTGGTCAACCGGGACGGCGAACTCTCCGGTGCCTGGGCGTTCGGGCATCCGGAGGTCATGCGACAGCTCCTGGAAGAGGAGGGCGTGTTGTTTATCGCGGAAGCGCGGGTCGATCTCGACGTCTGCCTGTGGGAGCCGCCGGACCTCAGTGAATTGCTCCGGCCACCGGAGACAGAGCCCGCTCGGAAGTACCGAGAGCCGAATCGTGGTGAAGCGCCGAGATGACGGCTGGCGCCTGCGCCACAGGCGCCAGCGTGGGGTGGGCTCGGTGATTCGATTGGAAGCGTCGCACCGGCAGGGTTCAGGCGCGCGTCCACTGCCCGATGCGGTCCGCGATCTCTTCCGGGAGCGGCGCGAAATGGTTGACGGGGGAGAGCCCCTCCCCGACGCGGTACGCATGCTCCAGTGCGTTGGTGAGATAGAGGCGGGCGAGGCGAATCGCTTCGAAGGGCTCGCAGTCGTGGGCAAGAAGGGCGGCGATCGCCGCGGAGAGCGTACAGCCGGCACCGTGAGCATTGGGCGTTGGGGCGGGAGGGGCTTCGAGCCACTCGGTGGTGTCTCCGTTCATCACGAGATCGGCCTTCAGGTCTTCCATCTGACCGCCCTCGATCACAACGACGCTCGGTCCCATCTCCCGCAGGGCGCGAGCAGCTTCCTCCATCTGGGACCGGCTGGTCAGGTCGATCCCGGTCAGCGCCGAAGCTTCATCCAGGTTCGCTGTTACGACGGCGGCAAGAGGCAGCAGTTCGTCGCGGAGGGGCGCCAGCGCATCGGAGGCGAGCAGTGGCACACCGGACCCGGAAACCATCACCGGATCGACCACCAGATGCGGGATACCCCATGCCTCGAGGCGATCGACGACGTTCTGGATGAGCTTGCGGTTGCCGAGCATGCCGGTCTTGATCGCCTGGGCACCGATGTCCTCGGCGACGGTGTCGATCTGTGCGATGACGATCTCTTCCGGCACCTCGGCGATGGCGGCGACCTCCCTGGTGTTCTGCGCGGTGACAGCGGTGAGGATGCTGGTTCCGTAGGTTCCGAGCGCGGCGAAAGTCTTGAGGTCGGCCTGGACGCCGCTGCCCGCGCCCGAGTCGGATCCGCCGATGGTCATCACGTGGGGCGGGTTGGTGGCAGGGTGGTGCATGGGTCTCCGTTCGGGAATGGCCGTCGCGGCAGCTCGTGTCCGGTCGTGGCCTAGTGTGGCACAGCTCGTGAGTCGGTTGGTGCCGAGAGTTGAGGAACGCGTGGGGTAGGATAGGAAGCGGCAGCAGACGAATCGGCCGGGACCTCCCGCGGTGGCCCCGGAGGGAGGACAGATGATGAAGGTGACGGACGGGCTGCGACAGATACGTGAGCGGCTGGTCGAGCAGGATGCAAATCGGGAAACGCTGAAGCTTGTCGACGGCATCCTCAAGCGGGCGTCGTTGCCCGCGGCGGAATCAGCGACGGCAGGGTCGCTGCTTCAGTTGGTGCGGATGTTGATGCGGTCGCCGCAGGCGTCATCCAACCCTGCGATCTACAACGACCTTGTCAGAGTCGAAGAGGAGCTCGAGGAGCGTGCGCAGGAGGTGCGCCAGCGGGTCGAGGAGGAGGAAGCGCGTCCGATCCCCAAGCTGAAGAAGTACTACAAGAAGAAGTAGATGAAACAGCGGTTGACGTGGTCCGTCTCCCTGGAGATATTGGGTTTCTGGTGTGCCTGCACGTGGTCGACGTAGCCTATGCGTAGCCTAGAGGACAGGGAGGCTGGGGGTATGCCTGACTAGAGCCTGTACCGGTAGGGACTCCACGTCTTGGCGTGGAGGGCCGTCCAAGGGTGTCACGGCCGCTCCCGCACGGCGCCCTCAATGTTGAATGGGAACGCTGTCGCACTCATGGCTCCTTCGGCCCATCTCTGTCATGATCCCGTGCCCCGATGACGGGTCACGCCCCTGCCGCTGCCACCTGGGGCAGCACCTCGGCGGCCAGCGACTCCAGGCCCTCGATGTCATCCGACGCATACCACTGCATGGCGATCTCGCTGATGCCGGCCGCAGCATACGCGCGGATCTGCGAGGCCACCTCTTCAGGGGTGCCGACTATCGCCTGCCAGGTGCGGATCTCCTCCACCAGCTGGTCGGCTGTCAGGGATCGCCACGGAGGGAACCGGCGCGCCCATCGTACCCGAGCCTCCAGCTCCTCCGGCGAACGCCAGCAGACGACCGGCACGGTCAGCGTCCGACGAACGTCCTCCGGCCGGCGTCCCGCCACCTCCAGAAGATCGTCCAACAGGGCCATTCGCTCCGTCAGCTGCTCCGGGGTGACTCCCGTCGCATTCCAGACGTCGGCGAAGCGCGCGGCTAGCGGCAGGGTCCTCCGGGGCCCGCTACCCCCAATCATGACGGGTGGGCGATTCGGACGTCGGGGCTCAGGGAGGACCGCCTCGTGCAGGCGGAAGAATGCTCCCTCGAAGTTGGCGGGTTGATCAGACCGGAGCAGCCGCGTGATGACCTCCAACCCCTCCTCCAAGCGGGCAAAGCGCGTGGGAATGTCTCCCAGGTCATAGCCGAACATCGTGTGCTCGCGCTCCATCCAGCCGGCACCAACGCCAAGAACCATTCGCCCATCGCTCAGGTCATCGAGGGCAGCGGCCTGCCGAGCCAGCATCACGGGGTCGCGGACGGAGAGGGGCGAGACCATTGGGCCGAAGCGCACTCGCTCCGTGTGGTCAGCCAGGTAGGTGAGCGCGACCACCAGCTCCAGTGACGGCTCGTCGGGCTGCTCGAAGAACAGGACGATGTGATCGGAGAGGTAAAGGCCGGCGAAGCCGATATCTTCGACCGTTCTGACCGGACGCTTCCATTCCGGCCAGGTCAGGCCTACCACTCCTTCGACAGAGATCGATAGCTCAATCACCGAACACCTCCTCATCTGCCATGGCCCTCGGAGATCGACCCACCAACCGCACGGCCGCCTCCCCGTGTATCGGGGTCATCCCATTATGCCCCTCCTAGGCGGACGCGGCATCGGCCAAATGACGGATTTCGTCGCTGGCGCCGAGCAGAGCCAGCGAAGTCGCATCAGAGGAGCTCAGTCGCTGCACCGCCCGAACACGGCGGCGCGGTGCAGCGAGAGATAGCCGTCAGCGCAGTGCCGGCCCGAAGTGAATCCGGCCAGCGCCGCCCACCCGGCTACCCGGCCGGCGTGGTGGAGGCACCTGCGGCCGAGAGCTGCGCGATGAGGCCCATCACCAGTCCGTACAGGCGAATCTCGGTGATGGAGTTATCCGCCATGGTGTAGAAGGCGACATACGGCACGTTCACCGTCGCCCCAGTTGCCGCGATCCCGGCGAACTCGGCCGTGTGCGTCCCCGCGAAGATGATCTCCACGCCGGCGGTGCCGGCCCCGACCGCCATGTTCGTCACCTGGGGCGTGGCCGCGAACTGCACGGTGTGCGAGGTGACGATGGCGTCGACGACGGCCTCCCGTCCCGCCACCACGTCCCCGGTGTCCATGAAGCGGATGGCGCCGTCCTCGGCCAGGTACTGCCCGAACTCCCCACCACCGAACAGGGCTTCGAGGTAGCGGTCCAGCAGTTGCTGCGTCTGCTCAACGGTCATTTGCTGACTCCTTTCGTGTGGTCCAAAACCGCCCAAGCGAGCGGCAATCCTGGTACGCATAGCACTGTCCCTTCGACAGGGTGATCTTGCATGAGAGATGCGAACTGACAGTTGAATCGGTTTGGGGCGTTCGGGTGGGCGAGAATTGCCGAGGAATTCAGGACTCCCCCCCACGCCACTGACCAGGCCCAAGACTTGCGTTAGTGGCCCGCCTCCTCCCCGAGGATCGAGTTGTCGAGCGGGGACGAACCAGGTGGCAGGACGCTGCCCTGCAGGTGGGTGCCCGTCGCGATGAGCAACCTCCCGATCCGCGGGCGTGGCGCCACCGCCCACGATCGAGGCGGGTGGGTCCTTGCGGGCCGGTAGGTGACCATCTCGCGCTCGAGGTGCATCGGGTGCCGGTCCCGATCCTGGGGAGCGGCGCTGGTGAGGACGGCGGCTACGAAGTTGGGGTCCATGCTGATCGCCTCCATTCGTGGTTCCGATCGCTGTCACGGCGCTCTCCGGCGCCACACTCCCATCCTGCGCCTGTCGCCTGCTGGCCACCACACATGATGCCCACGCAACACCCACGCAGTGGCTTGTCCGGGGCATCGCGTGGGTGTACGATGGGTTATCGGGATCGCCGCCAAGGAATGGGTCATGGCCCCCACCCCCACCACCGCCCCCAGCTTCGGCACCCTGCTGCGCATCTACCGCCTCGCGGCCGGGCTGACGCAGGAGGCCCTCGCCGAGCGGGCGGGCCTCAGCGTGCGCGGGATCAGCGACCTGGAGCGAGGCGCGCGCCGCTCTCCGTATCCAGAGACGGTGCGCCTGCTGGCCGAGGGCCTAGGCTTCGGCCCCGATGCCCCCGAGCGCGCCGCCCTGCTCGCCGCCCGCGGTGCCGCCGAGCCGAGTGAAGCCGCGCTCGAGCGCCCTCGGCTCCCGACCCCGGCGACGCCCCTCATTGGCCGCGAGCGCGAACTCGCGGCCATCGCCGCGCGGCTAGCCCGCCAAGACATCCGGC
>DASYWL010000076.1:0-2318 GCA_035936055.1 Thermomicrobiales bacterium | reverse complement strand
TCTCATCGTCGAGGCGGACGTTGCCGGGCGGCACCGGCCGGTGCGCGGCGTGCGGACTGTGACGGATATCGACGGGGGTTGCGAAGGTGCGGCGATCGGTGGCCATGTCGGTCATGGTGCTGCTCCGGGCATGGGTACGGGCGTGCCGGTTGTGATGGGGCCATTGTCCCAGCAACCCGGCAGTTGCGCGACCATCGGCTGGCGCACCGTGGCCCGGATTCTGCGGAACCCGGTAGCAGCATGGTGCCGTTTCGGCGCCGCTGACCGGCGCATGTAGGAAAAAGGAGCACAGCCCATGAGCACCGACCAGAAGCACAAGGTCATCGCCGACTGGATCGGGGACGTTGTCGCGCTGGAGAGCCACGTCGAGGAGGCGCTGGACCACCAGCTCAAGCTCAAGAGCGACAGCACCGCGCTGACCTCGGCCATCCAGCGGTTCCACGACACCGTGCGCGACAGCAAGCGCCGGGCGGTCTCGTACGAGGAGACCTACGGCACGCAGGCGAGCAAGGGCATCATCGAGCGGGGGTCCGAGCTGCTCGGCAAGGCGGCCGGGATCATCGACCGCCTGCGGCACGACTCGGTCTCTAAGGCATTGCGCGACGACTTCACGGCGTTCAACCACACCGCGATGGCGTACCAGATGCTGCACGCGACGGCGATGGCGCTGGGCGACAGCGCGACCGAGGCGTTCGCCGGCGAAGGGCTGCGGACCTACGCCACGCTGGTGCAGGACGTCAACCAGGTGATCTCCGAGGCGGTGATCCTCGACCTGCAGGGCAGCCCGGACTACCCCGACGTCGACACGACGGCGATCGACCACTGTCGGAACTTCATCAACCAGACCTGGAAGGCCACCAGCAACACGTAGGCCCTGCCCGACAGCAGAGAGTACAAGCAGCCCGGCCGGTGGGGCACGCCCCGCCCGCCGGGCTTGTCATGCCCAAGGAGCTGATGGCAACCGTGCAGGCTCCCTCTCCCTGCGCGGGATCGTTGTGCCAGCAGACAGTCGATTCTCGGGGCGCCAAGGCACCTGTTCCAGCAATCTCATGCGAACCTGAGCACATCGGCCAGGTCGGCGGTGCCAAGTGCGTGGGAGAGGCACGGGCGGAGTTCGAGTGGGATGAAGACAAGCGGCGAAGCAACATCGCCAAGCACGGCATCGACTTCGTTCGAGCGAGGGCGGTCTTCGATGGACGGCCGCTCGCCCATATACCGAGCCCGGTTCCCCACGAGGCGCGAACAATGACCATCGCAATCCTGGACGATGTCCATGTAGCGGCAGTGTGGACGGAGCGAGATGGCAAAAGGCGCTTCATCGCCGTCAGACGCGCCAGCAGAAGCGAGCGCACCCTGTATCAGGCATTGACACAGCCATGATTCCGGGGGCTCTCAGGCATCCAACGATCGATCGACCGATTCGATACAATGGCTGTGCGGTGTAGTTATAAATGTAACTACACCATGTGCCCGGTTCACGAACGGCGGAGCATTGCCATGGCAAAGCGTGAACAGATCGTCAGCTACACGGCCGAGGAGATCGACGAGATGATCGCGCGGGGCGAGGACCAAACTGATTGGGAACGAGTCAGGACCATGACCGACGAAGAAGCGGAGGCGGCGATCGACCACGAAGAAGAAGGCGAGTTCGACTGGAACGCCGCCTACGTCGGCTCGGCCCCGGCGAAGCAGCAGATCACCGTCCGGTTCGACACCGATATCATCGAATGGTTCAAGGAGAACGGGCCGGGCTACCAGACCCGCATGAACCAGGTCCTGCGCGCCTACATCGAGGCGCAGCGCAACAAGAAGGCGTCCTGACCCCACAGCCCATACCCCGATCACTGCGGTACAGTGAAGCGACCACCCGTCCGCGCGGCGGGTGGTCGTCATGTCTGTCGATCACTCACCGGAACCCGCCGTCCATGCCCTCCGCCACCAGCCGGGCGAGCGCCTCGCCCATCCGCGGCATTACCAAGACCCACGCGGTGCTGCTCGCGCTCGTCGTGCTCGCCTTCAACCTGCGCGCCCCGATGCTGGCCGTGCCGCCCGTGCTCGAGACGATCCAGCGCGACCTCGGCCTCTCGGGCATCGCGGCGGGGATGATCACGACCCTGCCGGTGCTCTGCTTCGGGCTGGTCTCGCCGCTGGCGCCGGTGCTGGCGCGAAAGCTCGGCCTCGACACCACCCTGATGGTCGCGATGACCGCGATCGCGGCGGGGGTCATCGTCCGCATGGGACAGCCGGCGCTGGCGCTCTACCTCGGCACGCTCGGGCTGGGCGCCGGCATCGCACTGCTCAACGTGCTGATCCCCGCT
>DASYWL010000075.1:0-2891 GCA_035936055.1 Thermomicrobiales bacterium | reverse complement strand
ACCATGCATGAACTCAATATAGCTGTCCCATCGTGCCGGGTCAGCCGCAATACTCTCCGGCACGCCAGGTGGGAGTGCCTGCGGAGAGCGCGAGCGTTCTGGCCGTGGGTCACTGAGTTGCGAGGGGTAGTCTGGGTGGTGCCAGTCGCAGAGTGAGAAGTAGAACCCAACTTGGATCCCAGCTGCACGAAAGGCTTCGACATAGGGACGGATGAGGTCGCGACCAGCTGCCCGATTGGGCGCCGAATAGTCGCTCAATTGAGTGTCGTAGAGCGCGAAACCATCGTGGTGCTTAGTAGTGAGGATGGCATAGCGCATACCCGCCGCTTTCGCCAGTTCGGCCCACTCCGCTGGACCGTAACGCTGCGGGTTGAAGCGATCTGCCATGGCCTCATACTCATCGTAGGAGATTTCGCCGCGGACCAGTGGCCACGATGCTTCGAAGCCTTTGGTGCTGTATGAGCCCCAGTGTATGAACATACCGATACGATCGTCCCGGAACCTTTCAATCCTACCCACGATTGGTTTCCTCCGACTCGCCTATGGCGTATACGTTCTGCCAGTGCGCCCGTGACGGTTCAGGCAAGCCTACTCTTGTGGGAGACGAATCTCCTTTCTCGATTCGTAACAGGTAGCGGTTACCCCTTCACTGCCCCGAATGTCAGGCCACGAGCCAGATGTCGTTGAACGTTGTGGCAGCCCCTATACGGGAACAGGCCCAGCGCCGTTTGGCGTCGCTGGGCCTGTTTTGCCGTTTGGAGCGGGTGATGGGACTCGAACCCACGACATTCTGCTTGGGAAGCAGACACTCTACCAACTGAGTTACACCCGCACCGGTGTCCGGACACAAGTATACCACTGCTTTTGACCGATTGGTACCCCTGGGATTCGATACGGAATTCAATGCTCGGGTAATTCCGAGGTCAGCGACGACCGGGTAATGATCCGAGGCAACGCGCGTTCGCCCATCAGCCGACGATCTCCGCACGGGAGCCGCGGATCACCTCGGCGATGTGCCGATGTATCGAACGCATTGACGACACCGGTCCGACGGGCTATACTCCAGACGCTTTCGGGGACGTAGCTCAGCTGGGAGAGCGCTACAATCGCACTGTAGAGGTCGGGGGTTCGAATCCCCCCGTCTCCACCCCGAACGCGAAATGAAACGGCCGTGGCATGATGCCACGGCCGTTCTTCGTGCCATTCTGCTGCTGTCAGATCGGCTGGGGCGTCAGGGTACCGAACGATCCGCCATCGTCGTCCTCCTGATCGCGCTGGTCGTCCTGCGGTCGGCCCCGCACGTCCGCCACCTTCCGAGCAATCCGCGACGGCCGTCCGGTCGGCGGACCGACGAGGTCCGGCTTCGGCCGCGGGGAGTCGAAGAGGGCCTCGAGTTCCTCATCCTCGATCGTCTCTTCCCGAAGCAGGAGCTGGGCAATCGCCTCCAGCCGGTCGAACTGCGTCTGGATGATCTCCAGTGCTCGGGCATGTCCGCGATCAACGATCTGCCGGACCTCCTGGTCGATCTTGAAGGCCACCTCGTCGCTGTAATTCCGCTGCTCGCTGATCTCGCGACCGAGGAAGACCATCTCGTCCTTCTTGCCGAAGGCGAGCGGCCCCAACTGGCTCATCCCGAACTCGGTCACCATCCGGCGCGCGATCGCCGTGGCGCGCTCGATGTCGTTGGACGCGCCGGTGGAGATCTCCTCGAACACCAGCTGCTCGGCGATCTGCCCCGCCATGAAGACGGCGATATCGTCCTCGAACTGCGCCTTCGTCTTGAAGAGCCGATCCTCGTCGGGCACCATCCGGGTGTAGCCACCCGCCATGCCGCGCGCGACGATCGACACCTTCCGCACCGGATCGGCATGCGGCAGCATTCGCGCCACCAGCGCGTGCCCAGCCTCGTGGTACGCCGTCATCAGACGCTCCCGCTCGGAGATCACTCGGCTCTTGCGCTGCGGTCCGGCGATCACACGGTCGATCGCCTCCGTCAGCTCGGGTCGCCCGACCGTCTTCTTGTTCCGCCGTGCCGCCAGAATCGCCGCCTCATTGACGAGGTTCTCGAGGTCGGCGCCGGAGAAGCCCGATGTCTGGCGCGCGAGGTTCTCGATCGAGACATCTGACTCCACCGGCTTGCCTCGCGTGTGCACTTGCAGAATCGAGCGCCGCCCTGCGATGTCAGGACGGTCGAGGATGACCTGCCGATCGAAGCGACCCGGTCGCATGAGCGCAGGGTCAAGCACGTCCGGCCGGTTGGTGGCCGCGATGATGATCACATTGGTGCTAGTGTCGAAGCCGTCCATCTCGACGAGGATCTGGTTCAGCGTCTGCTCGCGCTCGTCGTGGGAGCCGCCGAGGCCGGCTCCGCGCTGCCGACCGACAGCGTCGATCTCGTCGATGAACACAATGCAGGGAGAGCTGCGCTTGGCCTGTTCAAAGAGGTCGCGGACGCGGCTGGCGCCGACACCAACGAACATCTCGACGAACTCGGAGCCCGAGATGCTGAAAAACGGCACGCCGGCCTCACCGGCGACCGCGCGGGAGAGCAGGGTCTTGCCGGTGCCCGGCGGGCCGACCAGCAGGACGCCCCTCGGGATGCGCGCGCCCAGGGAGGCGAACTTCTCGGGGTACTTCAGGAAGTCGACGACCTCGGCCAGCTCCTCCTTTGCCTCGTCGACGCCAGCAACATCGGAGAAGGTCACCGATGGTCGGTTGCTGGAGAAGAGCCGGGCCTTGCTCTTGCCGAACGACATCGCCTGGTTGCTGCCGCCCTGGCTCTGGCGCATGATCAGCAGGAAGATACCCACGAGGAAGAGGATCGGCAGGAAGATCGCCAGCCCGCTGAAGATAGCGCCCCAGCGACTCGCAGGCTCCACCTCGATCTCCAC
>DASYWL010000074.1:0-24264 GCA_035936055.1 Thermomicrobiales bacterium | reverse complement strand
CAGCGCCCGCTCGTCGAGGCGCACACGGACGATGTCTGCCATCAACTCGGGCGACACCGGCTTGCCGACGAACTGCCATAGGACCGTCCGGAGCTTCGGCACCGCGTTGAACGTCAGCCCGTGGTCGATGCCCCACAGGTGGCCATGGGTGTCAACCAGGCAGTGCGTCAGCTTCCGATCGGCGTTGTTGGCAAGGATGTCGAAGAGCACGAGCCGCTCGATCTCGGGCATCTCGCGCCTCCAAAACTCCAGTTGGTCATCCTCATGCATTTCCCCGGCCGGCTCCACATAGAGCTGGAGGCTGCCGATCCCGTATGGACCCTCCCGGATCACCGTCGGCGGCACGACCTGCCAGCCGAGCAGATCGGCGAGCAGCCAAGAGGCACGCTCGCGGCGATAGAGTGTGTTGCCGGGAAAATCCCAGAGCGGCCGCTCGCCCCGCACCGGTTTGTAGATGCCGAACTGGGTCACCGCGTCCGACTCCGGCTCGCAGAGCGCGACCGCGAAGGTGTAGTTGGACCCCCATGGTACCAGCGTCTCTCCTGATATCTCGGCCCGCTCCAGCAGCGGGATCGCCGTGGCCGCGTCGATCGGCTTCGGCGCTGGGCCATCGCCCTCACTGGCGTCGTTGAGGCGGAGGTGGAGATCGGGCATCGCGGCGTTCCGGGGTGGCTCGTCGGCTCGGTGAGGACCGCGCGGTCCTGGCTCCAAGTGTACCCGCCTATCACGGCGTACCATCGCGCGATTGTCACGCTGCATATACAATCGGCCGGACGGGAAATCGCACGGTGACCGGCCAATGCGCCGGAGCATCCCCGCGGGGGAAGGAGAAAGCTTCGATGAAGATCGTACGGTATCAGCAGGACGGCGGAGCCGCCTACGGCATTCTCGAGGATTCGACCGTCTACGCTGCGAGCGGAGACGTATTCGACGGCTTGACAAAGGGCGAAGCAGTCGGCCGCGTCGACGAGGTGAAGCTGCTCTCGCCGATCGAGCCGGGCAAGGTCGTCGCGATCGGGCTCAACTACATTCTCCACGTCAAGGAGAACGATCCGACTCGCGAGGTGCCGACCGAACCGGTGGTCTTCATGAAGCCTTCATCGGCGGTCATCGGTCCCGGCGAGACGATCGAGCTCGCCTACCCCGAAAACAACATCGACTACGAGGCCGAGCTCGTCGTGGTGATGGGCAAGACGGCGCACCGCGTGAAGCAGGACGAGGCGCTGGATTACGTGTTGGGCTACACCGCCGGCAACGACGTCTCGGACCGCATGCAACAGTACGCTGGCCAGCAGTGGATCCGCGGCAAGGGCTATGACACCTACCTGCCGCTCGGACCATGCATCGAGACGGACCTCGACCCCGGAAACCTCAAGGTCGAATCCCGCCTCAACGGGGAGGTCCGCCAATCTGACAACACCAACGGCCTGATCTTCAGCGTGCCATTCCTGATCGAGTATGTCAGCGACGTGATGACGCTTAATCCCGGGGACATCATCATGACCGGTACCCCACACGGTGTCGGCCCGATGAAGGCCGGCGATACGATCGAGGTCGAGGTCGAGGGTGTCGGTGTGCTGAGCAACCCGGTAAAAAACCGCGACTAGCCGCCGAATGACAAGCCGCAAGCACACAGCCCGGAGCCGCTCTGGTACCGGCTGTGTTGTGCTGCCCCTTTTTGGTACCTTAGGTGTCTGTAAAGCCGATCTGTGCCTTGCTTCACTATCCTGTCAACAACGCACTCCGGTGCTTCGAGGAGACACCGCATGAACCTGACGATCTTCGGCACCGGCTATGTCGGCCTGGTGACCGGCGCCTGCTTCGCCGAAAGCGGCAACAACGTTTGCTGCGTCGATATCGATGAGACGAAGATCGAAGCGCTGCGCCGCGGCGAGATTCCCATCTACGAGCCTGGGCTAAGTGAGCTGGTAATCCAGAACAGCCGTGCCGGCCGACTCACCTTCACCACCGACGCTACCGAGGGAATCGACGCAGGCCAGATCATTTTCATTGCCGTCGGCACGCCGCCGCAGGCAGACGGCTCGACCGACCTCCAGTACGTCGAGACAGTCGCCCGGACGATCGGCCAGCAGTTGTCCCACCCTGCCGTCATCGTCAACAAATCCACTGTACCGGTCGGCACCGCCCATCTGGTGCGCAGCATCATCGCCGAGGAGATGGAGAAGCGCGGCGAGCAGATCCCGTTCGACGTGGTCAGCAACCCGGAGTTCCTCAAGGAGGGCGCGGCGATCGAGGATTTCCTGCGCCCGGACCGCATTGTCATTGGTGCCGAGCGGCCACAGTCGATCGAGATCATGAAGCAGCTCTACGCGCCGTTCAACCGCAACCATGATCGCATCATGGTGATGGACACCCGCTCGGCAGAGCTGACCAAATATGCCGCCAACGCGATGCTGGCCACCAAGATCTCCTTCATGAACGAGATCGCCAACATCGCCGAGCGGGTCGGCGCCAATATCGAGAACGTCCGCCGCGGCATCGGCTCCGACTCCCGCATCGGCTACAACTTCATCTACGCCGGTATCGGCTACGGCGGCTCCTGCTTCCCGAAGGACATCCGGGCCCTTGAGCACACTGCCTCCCAATTCGGTTACCAGGCACAACTGATCGGCGCCGTCGAGCACGTCAACCAACGCCAGAAGGGGCTGTTGCTCGACAAGGTGCTGGCTCACTTCGAGGGGGACGTGGAGGGCAAGACCTTTGCCCTTTGGGGTCTCGCCTTCAAACCGAAGACCGACGACATGCGAGAGGCGCCGAGCCGCGCCATCATGGAGGGGCTCTGGCAGGCGGGCGCCAAGGTGCGCGCCTTCGATCCCGAGGCGATGAACATGGCGCGGTCGCTGTATGGCGAGAACCCCAACCTCGTGCTCTGCGACACCCGCGACGACGCGGTGAAGGGTGCTGACGCCCTGATCATCGCGACCGAGTGGCGTCAGTTCCGCAGCCCTGACTACGAGTTGCTTCGCCGGGAACTGAAGACGCCTGTCATTTTCGACGGCCGCAACGTGTATGACCCGAAGCGGGTCGCCCGCGAGGGTTTCACCTACTACGGCATCGGCCTCAAGTCAGTGCCGGCGAAGCTCTCAGGGGACGCGGAGGAGATCGACATCGAGAAGCTCATGTCGGCCACCGCCGATTAGCCTCGGCCATGCATATCCGCAACCTACACGGCTGGGATCTGAGCGTCTCCGCGGCTCGCGCCGTGCAGGACGAGCTCGTCGGCCTGGTCGACCCAACCACACCGCTGCGTCTCTCTCGCGGTGACCTGGTGCTCGGCGTCGACAACTCCTATTTGCAGACCGCAACGGAGACCACGGCATTCGCGGCCGCGATCGTCATGACGTGGCCCGACTTTGAGATCGTTGAGGTCCAGAGGGCCACCCGACAGGTTACCTTCCCCTACATTCCGGGTCTACTCACCTTCCGGGAGCTGCCGGTGCTGGTCGAGGCGCTTCGAAAGGTGGAGCACGATCCTGCCCTGATCTTCAGCGACGGGCATGGCATCGCTCACCCGCGCGGCATCGGCATCGCCGCCCATCTCGGTCTGCTTGCCGCTACCCCAACGATCGGCATCGCCAAAAAGCCCTTCCGCAACACGTGGGAGCCGCCGGGCCCCGAATCCGGGGCGCACACGCCGCTCTACAGGCAGGACGGCACGCACGTCGGCTACGCCATACGCACCAGCGCGCGCCGCAAACATCCGGTCTTCGCCTCGCCCGGCCACCTGATTCGCGTTGAAGACGTGGTCGAGCCGGTGGTGATCGCATCGGGCGGTGCGTATCTGCCGAAACCCCAGCAGGCTGCGCACGATGAAGTCAGCCATCTCCGCAAAGCCTTGAAGGAGCAGAAGGACACATAGCGACGCGGTGGAAGGGCCGGAGTCGAAGGGCCGCCCGGCCCGTATCCCTCGCGTGGTGTCAGTTCACGACTCGCGTACTGTCAGATGCGAATGAACAAGACCGCCCTTGCCGCTGCCAGGGCCGAGAGATCCTGCGACACGGCTGCGGCACCTACGGTGCCGCAGCCGGCTCAGAATGACGCCTATTGCGATATCACGTGCCAATGACGTTCGCTACGCCACCACCAACTGGTCGACCACGAGCACCACGTAAAGCAGCGCCAGATACCACAGCGAGTAGAAGAACGTCTGGCGTGCGCGGGCCTTGCTCGGATCATTAAGCAGCAGCCATGCGTACCAGAGGAACACCGTGTTCAGCGCCGCGATGCCGACCAGATAAATCAGCCCCATGCCGAATGGCACCAGCAGCATCGAGACGGCCGACAGCAGGATGGTATAGAGCAAGATCTGCCGGCGGGTAGTTTCCTCTCCAGCAACGACCGGCAGCATCGGCACGTTCACGCGACCGTACTCGCCCTGCTTGAGCAGCGCCAGTGACCAGAAGTGCGGCGGGGTCCAGTAGAAGATGATCGCGAAGAGAATCCACGCCGGTGCCGAGAGGGTGCCGGTCACCGCGGCCCAGCCGACGAGCGGTGGCACCGCACCCGCCGCGCCGCCGACGACGATGTTGTGCGGCGTCGAACGCTTGAGCCAGAGTGTGTAGACGAGGACGTAGTAGAGGTTGCCGGCAAGCGCGAGCCCGGCAGCGAGCCAGTTGGCGGCAAGACCTATCACCAGCACGCCGAGGAGTGACAGCGTCACGCCGAAAGCCAGCGCAGCGGCCGGTGAGATGCGCCCGGTGGCCGTCGCCCGCCTCCGCGTGCGGCTCATCTTCGCGTCGATGTCACGGTCGATGTAGCAGTTGAGCGCATTCGCGCCGCCCGAGGAAAGAGAGCCACCGATCAGCATCGCCAACACCAGCTCGAACGATGGCACGCTGGTCGAGGCAACCAGCATCGCCCCGAGCATCGCCACCAGCAGCAGCGTCTGGATACCCGGCTTCGTGAGCATGACGTAGTCCTGGACGGTCTGTGTCAGGCTCTGTGTTGCCGTGTATCGGGCCTCTGCATCCGCCATGTTCCGTGCGTCTCCATCGGCACGCCGGCCGTGATGGCGGCGCAACTGTGCTGTTTCGGGGTCGAGGCGCGCGACGATGGCGGCGCCCTGTCGCGTACCAGTGTAGCGGCGTCGTGGGTAATTGCACATCGCGTTGCAGGCCGGTGTCCGAATCCATACCGTAAATCCGCTTGCGAACGGTAGCGCAAGCGCGTCGAAATCACTGGCCCGGTTCATGTATACAGAGGTCGGGTTGACAGGCAACTTGCCGGCCTGTATCTAGTATGTGAAATGATTCACGAATTCCCCTGAACGTCCTCAGAGCCGCTCGTAATATGCAACGACGCATCGATCCACTGAAGGAGACCGCTAGTGACGATAGCTCCCCTCCATGCTACCGTTCCGACTCAGCCCGGCACCCGATACCGTGTCGTTGACCCCCGAACGCCGCTACCGAGCACCGAACTGGCAGTGGAGCGTACCGTCCGAGATGATCTCGGCATGCTTCACGTGGTGCTGACCGACCTCGGTGGCCGGGAGATCAGCCTGTTCGTCGAGCAGTTCGAAGCGGCGATCGTCAGCGGCATGCTTGCTCCCATCCCCAAGACGTCTCCGACGTTCGCGTAGCGGTTTTCGTCTATTCCGGCCAGCAGGAAAGTAAACGGACCGGCTCCTGAGGAGCCGGTCCGTTGCCGTGTCGATGCCTGCACATTAGCTCGTCGCACCGAGCGGATCTGCCGAGGTGCAGTGTGGGCAGCGCGTGGCTTCCAGCGGGATCTCCGTCTTGCAGTAGTTGCAGACTGCCGTCGTGGGGTCCGGAGTCTCCTCGCCGCGCCGGACACGCTCCATGAGCGCGTTCATCGGCTTGACGACAAAGAAGAAGACAACCGCGGCGATGACCAGAAACGAGATCAGCGCGTTGATGAATTCGCCGACACGAAACTCGCTGTCATTGATGGTGAAGGAGATTGCGCTGAAGTCCGGCTCCCCGCCGATTGCGGCGATCAGCGGCGTGATCATCGTTTCGACCAAGGCGGTCACGACGGCCCCGAAGGCGGCGCCGATCACCACGGCGACGGCAAGGTCGATCACGTTGCCGCGCATGATGAACTCGCGGAACTCCTTCAGCATCGCCCCTCCCATGCCAAGCTGTCGGTCAGCACCACCACCCTATACTGCGCCGCCCGCTCTCTGATCGTCCACCCCTCATTCAGGCGCGTCGGCAGCGAAACTCTTGCAGACGATCAGCCGGCGCCAGGGAGACCCCGGCGCCGGCCATCACGCTTCGTGGATCCCAGGCGACGCCGGCTCAGCCGCCAACCGGCGCACAGGAACTCGGGCCAGCTTCCAGCTGGTAGTAGGCGTCGCCGGTCTCGTACCCCATGAAAAACGGCTCGCCACCACACGAGTTCTCGAACATCGTGTTCTCACCGGAGGTGGTGTAGACCTCGAAGTATGAACCGTCGTAAAAGGCGGTCCACTCTCCCGGTTCCAGCCAGCCATCGAACATCAGCACACCGTCGGCGTAGAGCGTCACCCCGATGCTCTCTGCAGCACCAACACGGATGCTGGTGAGATACGCCCCGGACTCTCCGCTCGGCTCGGCCGGCGGAGCGCTCTCAACAGGCTGCGTGGTCTCCTCGCCCGTTGCATCGCTGTCCGTCGTGGTCACGTCCTCTGCCGGCGTCTGCGCCGCTGCGGGTGGCGCAGACGATTCGTCCGACACCCGCGGCCCGATGGTCATCGAGACTACCACGGCCTCGCCGCTGGTCGATTCGACCGTCGCGTCTCCGTTCACGATCAGGCCGTCCCGCGTCGTGAGCGACGCGGTGCCGTTCTCGTCGGTAACATTGACCTGACCGGCGAGCACCATCACCATCGACGGACCGTCACCAGCGGCGATCGTCGCCGGGTTACCGGGCGTGGTGGTGTGGCGAGTGAACTCGTAGTCGTAAACGGCCTCGCCATAGCCGGAGACGTCCGGGCTGAGGTAGAAGGCGCCCTCCCCGACCTCGTTACTGTTGGAAACCTCGAAGGTCCAGACCTCGGAGGGCGTGTTGCCGTCCGGGAACGTCGTGTACGGATCCCCCGCCGACGCGAAGTAGGCCTCACCTGGTTCCAGTCGTGTCCGCTTTCCGGTCAGGTCATTGCGGATCACGGTCTCGCCGGACCGCTGCAGGATCACGCGTGCATTGCCGGTAACGGTGGACGGCTCGGCGATGTCGACGTCACGCACTTGCCAGACGACATCATCTCCAGTGAGATAGATCAACCCTTGCGCAATCACCGGATCGGCCGTGTCACTCTCCGAGGGAGCCTCCACCGGCCCGGACGTCTGCTGCTGCTGGGTTGCCGGCTCGGATTGCTGCTGGGTCTGCTGCTGTGGGGGCGTAGGCTGTTGACCAGAGGCTGAGCCGACCACCGGCGTTGGGGTCGCCTCCGGCGTTCCGCTAACCTGCCCCGTGGCCGAAGCGAGCGGCAGTGCCAAGACCAGCACGCTGATCATGAGCACGCAGAGCGTTCTCCCGCTTGTCCAGCGGCGACCGTATGTAATCACAACCGTTCCCTTTTGCTTCATGTCGTCAGTCTCTACTCACCACTGTGCCACCCGCGCCGGTCCTCCTCGGATCTTTCCCGCGTCCGGCGCGTGCGCGGCCGGCAGCCTTCTGGATAGTGCGGCGAATCGTACAGTGCTATCAGCATAGTACCAAGTGTCCAGACGCACGTTGACGAGCATCACATGGGCGATCTGGGTACAGTTGTGTGGGCGAACCACCGCCTATTGATCAGCGTTCAACTCGTCAACCACAAGAGGATCGCTCGATGCCCTCACCCTTCCCGACCTCCCACCCGCCAACCTCCACTGCCATACCGACAGTCCCATGGGTTATCGCCGTGGTAGCGGTCGTCGGCGCGATTACCTTGGCCGTGTGGGCAGCCTCGCTCCGCGGCGACCTTGATGAGGCGGAGGCGCGTATTGCCGAGCTCGCCGCCGAGCGTGACCAGCTCCGGGAGGCATCGACAGCGCAGGTCTTCGACCTCTCACCGACATTCCAAGGGCCGGGCAACGCGAACGGCACGCTTTATCTGACCGCGGAGGGGTCCGGTGTGCTGAGCGCAGTCAATCTTCCCGAGTTGGAGGAGGAAGATGCCTACCAGGTGTGGTTTCTGCCGCCCGATGACGGCAAGCCAATCCCAGGGGGCACCTTCACTGTGGACGACCGGGGTATCGGCTTCATGCTCGTCTCGGCGGATGTCGGCGCGATCCGGGGAGTGTCGATTTCCGTGGAGCCCGAAGGCGGCAGCACGGAGCCGACCGGCGCGGTGCTGCTCAACGGCTCGGCGAGTGGTGCACGCGGTTAGCGACGTCGCACGCCCCGCCGCAGCCAAGGCACGGCCCAGCCGAGCAAGGCCCCGGCCAGGAACGCCGTGACAAGGACCCATGCGAGCCGGGCGGTGAACCCCCAGAACAGCACGTTGATATCGACAAGATCCCAGTTCTGGAAGATCAGGATCAACGATACCAGCAGCAGTACCAGCCACGCGATCAGCTTCGGGGTCCACCTGAACCGGACACCGAAAGAGCCGGGAGTGTCGGCGGGTCTCGTCTGGGACATGTTCACTTCTCTTTCCGGCCAGTCAAGCCGCTATATGCGCCAAGTCGGTTCGGCGTGATCGTGGTCCGCCAAGTGGTGGCCCGATTCGTCGAGCGCGCCCGCCGTGGCCATTCGATTCCGGTGGACATAGGCAGCCCGAGCGATCGCATGGGCGGACACAGGTGTCGTCAGCAGCACCAGCACACTCAAGAGGATCAGGCGCATTCCTGTCTCCGCCGTCCCAACCAAGGCGGCAGCAACGCCCAGCACGATGATGCCGAGGAAGACGGCCTTGCTGGCGGCGTGGAGCTTGGTATACACGTCGGGCATTCGGATCAACCCCACAACCCCGAGGGTCATGAAAACCAGGCCGACGATCACGAAAATGTCCGAGATCGCGATGTTCATCAGAAGATGCGCCCCTCACTGTAGTAGCGGGCTGCTGCCAGCGTGGCGATAAACGACAGCAGAGCCAGCAGGATCGCCGCGTCGAGGTAGTAGGACGTTTCCGTCGTGGTGGTGTAGAGGACCAGCAGCGCGATCAGCACCAGCGCGAGCGTGTCGAGCGCCAGCACGCGGCTCATCGGTGTCCTCGCACGGATGACGAGCACGATCGTGATGATCAGGAGTACTGTCATCCACACCATGCCGAAATAGAAGATGAAGTCGCTCATGCTCTCCGCCTTCGCTACGGCACCACGTGCCGCTGATATCGCTCGTACATCGTCTGCAGCTCCTCGCGAACCGCATCCGGATCACTGGCGTCGATCACGTGCACGAATATCAGCCGCTCGTCCCAGTCCACTTCCACGAGGAACGAACCCGGTGAGAGGGTCAGGGCCAGGGAAGTCACTGCAACACCCCCCGCCGAGCGCTCCCCAATCGGCACGGCGACGATGCCGGGATGCTCGAGCCCCTGTAAGCCGAGCACGTACATGGCCACCGTAATGGTCCCGGTGATAATGCTCCAGATCACGCGAACTAAGTAGACCGGCAGCATCACGATCGCCTTGATCGTCATCGCCGGGCCCTGCAGTCGCTCTGGCAGCATCGAGCGGCGGAAGGTGGCCAGCAGCACGGCGGAGAGGCCAAACCCAAAAGCTAGGTCCTCCCAAGCGAAGCTTGCAACGGTCAAGGCATAGGTGCTGGTCAGGACCACGAGGAGGAGAATGATCTGAATCATGGCGCCGCCTGCCTCGTGATCGTGTGACTCGCCTCTCCCGCCAGATCGATCAGCGGCTGCGGATACACCCCAACCAGCAGCAACCCGAGCCCCATCACCACCACGACCGCCTGCGGCAGCATTGCGGACGCTTCACGCTGTTCTTCCGGGATCCAGAAGCGGCGCCGGTAGAGCTGGAACATGTAGAGAAACGAGAGCGCACCGCCGAGGAAAACGAGCAGAATGACCGCCCAGGGCCGATCGGCTGCCATGCCGGCCTGAAACATCACCAGCTTGCCGAGGAAGCCGGCGAACGGCGGTACGCCGGCCACGCTGAAGGCGCCGACGGCGAACGCCGCCCCCACCAGCCAGCCCTGCATGCTCACCGAGAGAAAGAGGAGTGTCTTGTTCAGGCTGTTGATCACTGCGTAGATGATTGCGGCAGTGATACCCAACTCCCCACCGATGGCGAGTGCGATCATGATGTAGCCCACCTGTCCAATGGACGAGTAGGCCAACACCTCGTTGGGAGTCCGCCGCGAGATCGACTGCACCCCGCCGTACACGATGCTGATGCTGCCAAGCACGATGAGCACCGCCCCTCCCTGCTCCAGCTCGCGCGGCAGCAGGTCGCCACCGAACCGAAGGAGCCCATACGTGCCGATGTTGGTAAGCGCGCCGCTGAATATCGCCGCGACGGACGCCCGTATGCCGGTGTAGACCGCCGGCAGCCAGAAGTGGAACGGAAAGAGTCCCAGCTTGACCCCGAATGCGACGAACATGAGCGTGGCGATCAGGATCAGTGGGTTCTCATCGACCAGTGGCACTTGCGCCTTGATCCCGACCATATCCAAGCGCCCGGTGGTGTGGTAGAGAGCAGCGATGGAGATCAGGAAGAGCACCGAACCGAGCAGGTTCACCACGGTGAAGATGAACGCCGATCGCAGCTGGCGCGGTGTCTCGCCGTAGCTCGAGAGCACGTACGCCGCGATCATTGCGATCTCGAAGAAAACGTAGAAGTTGAAGGCATCACCGGTGAAGAAGACTCCGGTCAGCCCGACTCCCATGAAGAGCACCATGGCCGGGAACACGCGCGCACTGATGCCACGCGCCGTTTCGAAGATGAGGGCAGCGAGCAGCACCGCCTGCGAGAGCACCGCGAAGATGATGCCGAGGGTATCCACGCGGAGGGCGATACCGACCCCTTGCTCCCAGCCACCGAGCACGAACTCCCGAGGACCGTGCTGCCGGATGTCGAATCCAAGCGCGATCGTTGCACCGAACGCCAGCAGCAGGATCGTGATCGACAGCATGGCGTTCTTGCGGCGGGTGCCATCCAACACCCCCAGCAACACGGCCCCGAACCAGAGGATGCCGAGCGGGAGCGCGATCATCGCCTCACCTCCCGACGTTCACCCTCGACGATCATATCCTGGTCGTCCGGCACGTCCTCTTCTTCTCGCGAGATCTTGCCGAGCGCATGGGGATCGGGCAGGCCAACCTGATCATCCGTCTCGGCCTGGACCTCCTCGGCCTGCGAGATCTCCCGGATATCCACCGATGCATGTGAGGTGTACACGCGGTAGGCCATGCTCAGGACAAGCGCGGTGATACTGAAGCTGATCACGATCGCAGTAAGCGTCATTGCCTGCACGAGCGGATCGCTGACGGTGTCGTCGGTGAGCGGGTAGATGGGTGCGTCACCCCTCTGAAGTCCGGCAGCCATGATGAAGAGGTTTGCGGCGTTGCTGATAAGCACCATGCCGATCACCATCCGCAGCAGGTCGTACTTGAGCAGCAGATAGGCACCGGCGCCAAACATGACCGCTACCGTCAGGGAGAGGAGGAGGATCACGTCACACCTCCGTTCCGGCCGTCGATACGGCCCACTGACTCCCGGCTCTCCTCCGCCTTGAACATCCGTGCCTCGGCGCGAGCGACGGCACCGATGACCCCAACACCAAAGCCGAAGACGACCAGGAACACACCGACATCGAACGCGACTGCGGTGATGATCTCCAGGGTGCCGAAGTGAATCACCTCCTCACCTGCTGGTGGCCAGTGTGTGAAGAGTGCCTGTCCGCGGATGGCCGGCACGAACGCCGTCAGCAACGCGATGAAGACTCCCAGAAAGCTTGCTGCCGGAACGTATCGCAACATCGGCAGCCGCTCCAACTCGTGCGCTCCGAACACCATGAGTTGCAACGCGACACCAAGCGATGCGATCACCCCGGCGGAGAACCCGTCGCCCACATCGACGTAGCCCTTGATCATTACGCCAACGGCGATAAGCAGACTCGGCAGAAACAGCAGTCGGGCAACCATTTGCGTCATGACTGTGGTCATCTGAGCCGCCCCGCCCGAATGAGACTGATAATCCCAAGGAAGGCAATCGCGACCACGGTGATCTCGCCCATGGTATCGAAGCCACGAAAGTCCGCGAGGATGACGGTCACGATGTCATATCCGTGCGCCAGCGGCGTCTGCTCGATCTGCCGTCTGATCACCGTGGTGGATTCGGACGCGCGGGAGAGCGTCCCCCATGCGACAAGAAACGCCATCAGCCCGGCGATCGTCGCGAGCACGCTGTCGCGTGCCGCCCGGCGTCGCTCCGGCCGCAGGCTCGTTTCGTATCGCAGGATGGAGCGCGGCATCAGCACGAGCATGCCGAAAAAGACCACTGCGAAAAGCGTCTCGATCAGCACGGCGACCAGCGCCACATCCGGAGCGCCGAGGAAGGCATAGACCACCGACAGGCTGAATCCGACGATCGAGAGCGTCAGCGCGAGGCGAAGGTGATCGCGCGGGAATGTCACTACCAGGGCGCTCACGGCCGCCGCGGAGAGCACCAGCACCAGCGGCAGGTCATCCTTCCCAACAGTCCCGATAACGAACGCCCCTTCGGTTGGCGTCACTATCACGGCCATCGCGACGAGCAACCCCGCCGGCGCGAGGATCGTGGCAATGCGGCTCCGCAGGTCACGCACTTCGAATCGGTGGATCGCATCTGAAAGCGCATTTGCGCCGCGCAGGACCGCGGCGTAAATCCGAAGCGGACCGATCACCTGGCCGGTCGCCACGACCGCTCGCAGCGGCACACGCCACAGGTTCTGGGACGCCACCACAGTGACGCCAAGCGCATAGACGATCAGGGCCATCACGTTTTCGGGCCGTGTATCGAGGTGATAGGCCAGGCTCAACTCTATTGGAGCGGTGTAGCTGACAGAAGCCGCTCCCTCGGCAACACCCTTGAACGGCCCCGGCACGATGCCGCCGATGATTGCCATCAAACCCAGCGCCACGACCGGCCAGACCAGCAGCCGCGGGACTGGTTTGAGCTGGGCCTTCTCACCGCCTAGAAACCAGCCGGCCCAGAGACGGCCGATGTAGGCGAAGCTGAGGGTCGCGCCGATGACGGCGAAGACCTGCATCGGGCGACCGGCTTCGGCCGCAGCGGCGAAGAAGAGCTCGTCCTTGAAGAAGCCGATTGACAGCGGCAGCGCCATCACCGACATCGCTGCGAGGCCGCTGCCGAATGCGAGCAGCGGCATCCGGTCACGGAGCCCACCGACGCCAGCGAGTCCCTTCTCACCGGTCGCCTCGGTGATCGAACCAGCGGTCATGAAGAGCGCACTCTTCGCGAGCGCATGCGCGATCACGTAGAACATCGCGCCACCGATGCCATACGTGCCACCGAGCCCAAAGAGCACGACCACATAGCCGTACTGGGAGATTGTCGAGTAGGCCAGTACCTGCTTGAAGACATCCCGGGTGAGCGCCACGACGCCGCCCACCACCATCGAGGCCCCACCGATGACGACCAAGGCATCCTGAAGGCGGCTATCGAGCGCGACCATCGGGTAGATGCGTCCGATGAGAAACACGCCTGCCGCCACCATCGCAGCCGAGTGCAGGTAGGACGAAACCGGAGTGGGTGCCGCCATCGCCCGCGGCAGCCAGAAATGCAGCGGGAACTGCGCACTCTTGGCCAGTGCGCCGGCGAGGATCAGCCCGACGGCCCACAGAACGGGCGTCGTCGACTCCATCTGCTCGAAGATCAGCGGCAGCGAAAACGTTCTGTACTCGTGCCAGAGAATCACTGCACCGATCAGCACGCCGATGGCGCTGATGCCCGTCACGAGCAGCGCCATGAGCGCCGACTCGCGTGACTCTTCGTCCTCGCGGTCGAAGCCGATCAGAAAGTACGAGGCGATGGCCGTCATGTCCCAGAACACGAAGAGCAGGAGCAGGTCCTGGGCGAGCACCAGTCCGACCATCGAGGCCATGAAGAGCAGCAGGAAGCCGTAGAAGCGAACATCGTCGACCGACCGCTGACCGGCATGTGCGCGGTGGAGCGGCATGTATCCGGCGGAATAGAGCACCACCAGCAAGCCGATACCGGTCGCCAGCAGTGCGTACATCGCGGCGAGGCCATCCAGCGTCACGGCGAAGTTGACGTTCCAGGCCTCAATCCAGCTCACCGACCACGAGGCCTCGGCCTGGGCGGCACCCCACAAGGCCGCGCCGAACGCGAGCGCAGTCGCGAAGATCGCCATCAGCGAGACACGACGCGGCTCCCAGTAGCCCACGATGATCGTGAGCACTGGCGCCAGCATTGCCGCGGCGAGCACGACAAGCGCTGGGTTGGGATCATTTACCCACGTCATGATGGCGTCCTGTTCGGATTCCGCCCGATTGTCAGCGAGAAAAAAGCCGCCAGCAACAACTGACAGCACGCGCGTCGTGATGTCGTTCGGCGAGCCACGCCGTGATAGCCCGCCCTCGAATCTTTTTACCATAGGGGGTGGTCGGGGTAATGAGCAGCGCCGGTGCCGCATGGCACCGCGCTCGACCGCCTTATCCCTCCAGCCAAACGGGATCAGCGGTGGGGCGGTGCGCGTCGTCCACGCGGGTCAGTGCCGGGATTTGCAGCACCTCGGCAGCCAGCTCCACCACGGCGCGCCGCTCGGACACCGATAGAGCGTCGAAGCGATCCTGCGCCATAGTGGGGAGATGGGACCGCAACCGCCACGCGCGGCGAGCATCGCGCCGACTCATCACCGGGTCGTCGCTTGCCTGCACGCTCCAGGACAGGCAGATGCCACGGATCGCCTCCGGCTCGTTGGGCAACACCTTCTCCACGAGGAACGCGACTTCCTGGGACATCGGCAGCACCGCCTCCGTCCCCTGTCTGGCCGCGGCCGACCCGGCATTGGAACCTGCCGTCGTCCCCGCGCCAACACGATCCGGTCGCCGGCTCCAAAGCACGCCAGCGAAGATGAGCGCGATCCCAACCGACATCGCGACGTAGAGGTACTCGTAGTGGCCGAGCCTGGTGAGCGTTCCGCCCAACGCGACCGCGATCGTGCCACTGACGATGAAGATGCAGCCGATCATGCGATTGCGGAAGCGACCGGTGCGCTGGAACCGCCAGATCGACCATAGCAACCCGCCGACGATGATCAGCGTCCCGATGGAGTTGATGGCAATCGCCGCCACGCGCAGCGCCCCCGAGCGGTCGATGGCTTCCCATCCCTCGTCGGCGAGGCGGGCCTCGTCAATCGGAGCGCCGAGCACGAGCGTGGCCCACCCCGCCGTCAGCAGGATGATCGCACCTGGTGTGACCCTCGGCATGCGGCTGGCAAAGAGCAGGCAGAGCTCGCCGATGGCGAGAAAGGCGACCACCAGGGCCGGCCCAGTCATGTAGTAGAGACGGGCGAGCCACTCGGACCAGCCCAACTCCCGTCCCGCGGCATCTGCGCCCGCCGCGATGGCGAACATCACGAAGGCGATGACCCAAGCGTGCTTGTCGGGCCGCGGGCGTCGGATCGCATCCCGACCAATGACCAGGGCGCAGAGAGCGGCCAATACCGCTGAAATAATGGGAAACGCAACCACTGTGGGAGGAATCCGTTCCACGCGGCACCCGGGCGGCGCCGGCCGTCACATCGTCCCCGGCATTGTACCGCCCGGGTGTCCGGGGGACGGGCTCGGATTGTCGCTATGGAGAGGCCTGCTCGCGAATGTACGCCGCAATGTTGGCGATATCGGCATCGGTCAGAGTGAATTCCGCATATGGTCCGGGCGACGGGGAGTGTCCTTCACCCTCCCGCAGAATGGGGTAGAGCGTCGCGTAGTCGATGCCAGCATAGGGACCGCCGGTCTCGAGCAGGTTGGGTGCCGTGCCGGTCGGCGAGTGGCAGGTCTGGCAGTTGAACTGGAACTTGGTCCTGCCCAGCGCCGCGACACCCACGTTCGGGTCGTCCGACGCGTTCGACCCCGCCGCGGCTGCCTCCTCCGTGGCGAGCGCCAGTTCGGCCGGGTCCTCGGTGGGAGTGGGAGTGATGCCGAGCGCCTGGTCGATCTCCTCCTGGGTGGCTCGGCCACACGCGGCGATGAGCAGCACAATCGCCATCACTCCGAGCACCGTCGCACGCCGGCGATACCGTCCTTGATCCACGCGCAACTCCTTGCAACCCGCATTGCCGGCCAGCGCGCAATGCGTCGCCTGTCTCCTTACGTTCGTACGGCGCTGCTAGCGTAGCCAAGAATGTGAAGACCGTCAATGTTTGGTGGGCGGCAATGCCAAACCCCCGCGCGGAATACCGCACGGGGGTCGTCCATTGTTATCTGATCAGACCGGAACGGTCGCTACAGATTTCCGGCCGGACGGTTGGGATCGTCCTGCACGCGCTCGGTGGCACTACGGACGTCCTCGGATGCCGAGTCGACTGCATCGGTCGCCGCCGTCACCGACTCACCTTCGCCGTTGATCTCGCGCTCGATTGCGACATCGTCGCCGAAGGCACCGGACATCGACGTCGCCACACCGATGCCTCCACCGGTGGTTTCCGATCCGCTGCTGTGCGGCGACTGCTCGCTGCCGGGACCCATGATGAAGCGGTCCATCGGGCTTTGCTCGTTCTGCTTGGAAAACAGAATCGCGAGCACGGCCCCGACGACCGCGCCGATGACCAGTCCGGCGAAGAACCCCGCTGACGAAGCCTTGGGCTCCTCCTTGTAGCCAAGCCTCCGGAGATCCCGGTAGCGCCGTGCGACATCCTTCTCGAGCTTCTTTTCGAGGTCTTTCCAGTCGAGTCGCTCCAGCACCTTGTCGAGGTCCTTGCCCTCGAACTGCTCCAGGCGCTTCTCAAGCCCCTTGAGATCCAAGCGCTTCTCCAGCTCCCGAAGTCGAGCGCGCGCGTCCGTTTTCTTGCTCCTGCCCAGCATCGACATCCTCACTTTCTGTCGAGCGGGCGATCAGCGGCAACCACTAATCGCCAACGTGTTCCTTCTTCGCGAGCTTCCTCGCCGAACGGTTCTTGCCCAGCACCGTGTCCCGCTCCGTACGCATGCGCGACACGAACCCGGTCAGGTTCATAAGTGGTCGCACGGCCTCCTCGGTCACGAACTCGGTCGTGTTCCGGACGCGTTTGGCGGTGCCGGTCACCTCGGTCATCCCGCCCCTGGCCTGCTCGAGCAGTGGAATCACGCGATCCTTGATCTGGAAGACCAGGTATGCGAGTGCGGCCGTAATCCCGGCCAGCAGGATCACCACGAGGACCGAGGCCAACACGATGAAGATCACTGCGATGTCCCGGAGTCGTTCGAGCGGCGACTGTTCCTCACCGCCGAGCAGGTAGAGCCCCACACCGATGAGAACGAACAGCAGCAGAGCTCCCACACCGGCCATGATGCCTTTGCTCTTCGCGCCTTCCATATGCCCTCGCACTCCCCTTGTCACGCCACGAAGGCGTCACTCCCAACCATCGCTGTTGCCCGCTACCGTTCTCGCACGTTCTGCGCCACAAGGCGGTCGCTCGCGGCGACTGAGGTTGCATCGGCCGGCCGATCACCCGAAACACTCTCCCGGCGCGCAACTTCGGAGATCGTACCACCGCCAAGTACTTCATCTCCTCGGTAGAAAACGATTGCCTGCCCAGGCGAAGCAACCGGCCCGTGCTCGCCATGGAACGTCGCACTCATCTCGGGTGAGCCGGATGGCCCGGGCATGATAGTCGCAGCATGCGGCACACCGCGATAGCGCACCACCGCATTGACCTCGAACGGCGCCTCCGGCCAAGTGCCGGACGTCATCGAGACGGTATGCACATGCACCGACTGCGCCTCGGCTTGCTCACGGCTGCCGACGACCAGCTGGTTCGTCTGCGGCTTGAGCTGCAGCACGAAATAAGGCTTCGGCCCAGCAACACCGATCCCGCGCCGCTGGCCGACCGTGTGGTTGACCAGCCCCTTGTGGTGACCGAGTATCTCGCCCTTGGCGGTCACGATCTCCCCCGGCCGCGCAACGTCCGGGCGATGCTGGCTCACGAACTCGGCATAGGAGCTGTTGCCGACGAAGCAAATCTCCTGACTCTCCTCCTTGTCCGCGACGGGCAGGCCATAGGCGCGCGCCAGCTGCCGGACCTCCGGCTTGGTCAGCCCACCGAGCGGGAACTGGATGTAGGCAAGCTGCTCCTGCGTCATCGTGTAGAGCACGTAGCTCTGGTCCTTGCGCCCGTCGATAGCTCGGTAGAGCCGGTGCGGCCGCCCACGCTCGGGACCGCCATGAACGACCCGCGCGTAATGGCCGGTCGCAAGCGCATCGGCGCCGAGCTGCTTTGCTCGCTGGACGAGGTGGCGAAACTTCACGTGCCGATTGCACTCGAGACAGGGGTTCGGCGTACGACCCGCGGCATATTCGTTGACGAAGGTATCGATCACCGCCTCGCCGAACTCGATCTCCATATTGATGGCGTAGAAGGGCACGCCGATCGTCGCGCAGGTGGCGCGGGCATCCTCCATCGCCGGGATGCCACAGCAGGGATTGGCGCGGTGGTCCTCATCGTCGGGAGAGAAGAGCCGCAGGTTCATGCCCACCACGCGGTACCCGCGCTCGCGCATGACAAGGGCGGTGACGGCACTGTCCACGCCGCCGCTCATCGCGACCACCGCGGTCTTGCCGGCACCGTCGTAGGGCCCGATGCGCTCTTCACAGAGCAGTGGCTCGGTATCGATGCTGGTGTCCGGTGCGAGAGCCACCGGCTGATTGAGGGAACACGTTACCATTCGCAAATCTCTTGCATTCCCGACCACAATCGGACCTGAGGAACGGAGCCGATTCGCCCGGGAACACGGGTCTTTTCATCCTTTCGAGTGTAGCATGCAGGCCGACCCCTTATGGTTTTGCCGATCGCCGTGGTACGATGGTGAGAAGAGTGTACGTACAGATATACTGGGATGTACGCATCATGATCGAGCTCGCGACACGCGCTGCGGCAGGCGACGAAGGATTGGCAGTGGAGGATCAGCGCGGACCGGTCTCCGGCGGGCCGAGTCCACCCGACGACAGCATTGCGGCCGCCCAGCTCTGGCAGACAGTTCTCACCGAACTGCGCCACGAGCTCAACCGCAACGCCTACGACAACTTCTTTCGACATACAGCCCTGCAGTCGGTGGACGACGATCAGGTGATCGTGAGCGCGCCGAACGCCTTCACCGCCAACACGTTGCAGACCCGCTACGCCAGCCCGGTCGAGCGCGCGATCCACGGCCTCACCGGTCAGCGACTGCGCGTCGAGTTCATCGTTCGGCCCACGGCGGGCTCAGAGCGCCCGCGCCCGCAACCTCCGCGCGCCGGGCAGCGTCGCAGGAACGGCGAGCGCCAGAAGGAGCAGCCGCAGGAATCACCGGGACTCGGCACGAAGCAGCTGGAGCTCGCGCGCCCCGGCCTGCACGGCCTCAACCCGCGCCTGACCTATGACACCTACGTGGTCGGCTCGTCCAACCGGTTCGCCCACGCTGCCTCGATGGCCGTGGCCGATCAACCCGGCGGCAAGTTCAACCCCTTCTTCGTCTACGGGGGCGTCGGGCTCGGCAAGACCCACCTGCTCCACGCGATCGGTCACCGCGCGGCCGAGAACAACCCGGATCTCAACATCGTCTACGTCTCCTCCGAGACCTTCACCAACGATCTCATCAATGGAATTCGGGCCCAGAAGATGGAGGACTTCCGGTCGCGGTACAGGACAATCGATATCCTGATGATCGACGATATCCAGTTCATCGCCGGCAAGGAGAGCACGCAGGAGGAGTTCTTCCACACCTTCAACGCACTCTACCAGAACGGCAAACAGGTTGTGATCAGCAGCGACCGACCACCGAAGTCGATCTCTGCTCTGGAGGACCGCCTTCGATCACGCTTCGAGGGCGGCCTGATCGCCGACGTGCAGCTGCCGGACTACGAGATGCGCACCGCCATCCTCCGCACCAAGGCTGATGAGCTGGGTGTGTCGCTGCCGGACGACCTCATCGAATACGTGGCCCATCGCGACCAGACCAATATCCGCGAACTGGAGGGCGCACTCAACAAGATCCTTATGATGGCGCAACTCTACAACCGCAAGCTGGACATCCAGCTTGCCATGGAAGCACTCACGGACGCCTCCATCGCCCAGCGCCGCACCACCACGACCGCAGCCGACGTCCTCCGCGCCGTCTGTGCCGAGTTCGGCATGGAGGAGAAGGATCTGCTGGGCCGGGCCCGCAAGCGCGAGATCGTCCGGCCGCGCCACGTCGCCATGTATCTGCTGCGTGAGGAGACGGAGAGCTCGCTGGTCGAGATCGGGCGCACGCTCGGGGGCCGCGACCATACAACGGTGCTCCACGGTGTCGAGAAGATCGAGAAGGATCTGGAGAGCGATCCGCAGTTGCGCGCACGCATCATCGCCATCCAGGAGGCCCTCCTCACCGGCAAGTCCTGATCGTGGTCACGCAGGGGTCGAGTCCGAAAAGTCGCCCGCTCAAGGTGGCGAATGAGTAGCAACCCTGCCGTCCGCAGAGCGGCAGGGTGCGGCGGAGCCAAACGCAAGCGACACATGCGCTTCGCATCCGGCATACGATCCTTTGCCAAGCACAACACAGGTATCCTGATGGAATCCGCCCCTGCCTGTTGTTGCTATCGAAAGGAACCGCCTCATGCAACGCGTCGCCTTTCGCCTCCGCGCCCGCGAGGACCGGCTCGACGAGTACAAGGCCTACCACCGCGAGGTCTAGCCTGAGCTACTCGCCGACATGCGAGCACCCGGCTACCACAACTACTCCATCTTCGCCGACGGTCCCATGCTCTTCGGCTATCTCGAATGCGACGACTGGGATGCGGCCCAGCGGGCCCTCGCTAAGAGCGACGCCAACCGCCGCTGGCAAGCCTTCATGACCGACTACCTCGCCACGCCGGTCGACCCCGACAATGCGGAGTCGATCCGAATGCTGGAGCCGGTCTTTTTCATGGAATAGCGGCAAGACGGGCCCCAGATGGTTGACCGAATCTCACCGGGTGTTAGCATGCACGCCAGCAATCCGCTCGAGTCGCGTCTCCACCAAGGGGAACGGGCATGCCGACCCTGTCAGTGATCACCGATGAGATCAGCGCCGACCTCGACCGCGCGCTTACCGTCTGCAACGAGTTGGCCATCAGCGCCGTCGAGCTCCGGATGATCGCTGACCAAAACGTCGTTGAGCTGGATGGCGCCGCCGTCGCTGGCGTCAAACGCACCCTCGAGCGGCACGGCTGCTCCGTGGTGGCCATCGCCTCTCCATTCCTCAAATGTGATTACTGGGGTGAGGACGAGATGGCGCACCAGCGAGAGATGGGTGTGCTGCGTCGCTCGATCACCATCGCGCATGCCCTTGGCGCGCCGATCGTGCGCGCCTTCAGCTTTTGGCGAGCGCCCGACCCGAGCACGCTTCACCAACCTGCCCTCGCCGCCCTGGACGAGGCAACGGAGATCTGTCGCGACTCCGGGGTGCTGCTCGGCTTCGAAAACGAACATGCCTGCACGGTCGCCACAGGCGACGAAGCTGCGTGGTTTCTCGACCGCATCGCGGACGACACCATCGGCATGATTTGGGACCCCGGCAACGAGGCGGTTGTCGGCTCCGTCCCCTTTCCTGAGGGCTACGAACGCGTCCGCTCGCGTATTCATCACGTGCATCTGAAGGACGCGAGGGCGATAGCGCCCGACCCGACGTTCGTCGTGATGGGCGAGGGCGCGATCGACTATATCGGTCAGTTCCGCGCGCTCGCCGATGCCGGATACGATGGCGCATTGTCGCTGGAAACCCATGTCGCGTCCGCACCTGAGGAGAAGGAGGCGACGAGCCGAGCGTCGATCGCCGGAATCCGGGCCCTTGCGGAACAAGCCGGCCTGCGACTTGCATGAGCGCTCGGGAGTCTCTTGCGGGTGCCGAACGGAGGGAGAACGACTGGTACCATGGCCTTTCGTGTCAAGAAGCGTGGGAAACTGACATACTATTACGAGGGTGATCGACCGGTGCTGTCCGCTCTGGTAACGGAGGAGCAACCCGACGGTGATCTCCGTATCCACTTTGCAGGTTTGACCGGCGGGTATTCCGCCAAGACCGTGCTCGGGCTCGAGGAGCTGGTGACCATGGATCCCCACCGTGAGATCCCGCTCGTCTTCCGCAGCTGGGAGAAGTGGCTGCGCGATGCCGGCCTCGCCGATTCACTGCGGGAGGTCGACTTCGTCGAGATGCACGCGTTCGGCTGCCAGCCGAAGTCGCCCAACCCGTTGGTGGACCCGGGCGGCTACGCGGCGGAGCAGCAGCGGCTGCGGACCGCCTACGCCGAGGCGTATGCCGGATACTTTGCCGAGCACCTGCCGGACAACGGTGTTCCCTGCCGGTTCACGGTACATCTAGTCGATGTGCCGGACCAGGCCGCATCGTACGAGTTCTACAGCGTCGGCCTCCTGCAGCGGTCGCAGGGCAACCGGGCCGAAAAGACGGAGCGCAACCAGGCATGAGCCATGTAGACCCGAAGCAGATCGAGGGTGACGCGTCATCAGACCACGTGGCAGAGGATACTGAAGCGATACACGAAACCGCTGAAGCGGTGTTCGAGGAGTTCCAGGGCGAACTCGTCTCCGCCTTCATCGAGATTCCTCGGGGCAGTCGCAACAAGTACGAGTACGATGAGGAATCCGGTGTCTGGCATCTGGACCGGGTGCTCTACTCTTCGGTGCACTACCCCACCGATTACGGCTGGGTCCCGGACACCCTTGCCGAGGACGGCGACCATCTCGACATCCTGGTGCTCGTGCAGGAACCGACCTTCCCCGGCTGCATGATCGAGGCTCGGCCGCTCGGCGGCCTCGACATGTCCGACGAGGCAGGGCGTGACTTCAAGATTCTTGCCGTTCCCGAGGGCGACCCGCGATTCTCCCACTATCAGGCTCTGGAGGATGTCGGGCCGCACTGGCTACGCGAGATCGAAACGTTCTTCCAGACCTACAAGCTGCTCGAGGACAAGGAAACCGAGGTCCTTGGGTGGCACGGGCGGGAGCACGCCCTCAAGGTCCTCCGTGAGTGCCGCGATCGCTACACCCACGCCAAGGCTTGACCTGCACCGCTGCCGACCCCGAACGCCCTCGCACCATCCGGCCAGTTGACGAGAGCGCTATACTATCTAAAATAAAGTATTGGGCTGTCGCATTGATTCCGCTGGAGAGGCAAAGACGAACCATGAGCACGAACACGCGATTGGCCGGTTACCGCGAGCGGCGGAACGCCTTCTTCCGTGAGCACCCCAACTCGCCACTCACGGAGGAGCAGAAGGCCGAGTTCGAGGGTCTCAGGTATTTTCCCGAGAACCCGGACTTGAATCTGACGTTGGAGATCGACGAGAGCGGCGAGGGAATCGGGGAGACGATTCAGGTCGGCACGTTGAGCGGCGAGGTCAAGGACTACATCCGTGTCGGACGCATTCACTTCCAGTCCGAAGGTCAACCGGCGACGCTGTCGGTCTTCAAGGACACCGAGCGCGGCCGCTACTTCATGCCCTTCCGCGACGCTACCGCTGGCAACGAGAGCTACTCGGTCGGGCGGTACATCGACCCGAAGGCGCGACCGGACGGACGGCTCGTGGTCGACTTCAACATGGCGTACAACCCGTACTGCGCGTACAACACCGGCTGGGCCTGTCCGATCCCACCATCTGAGAACATCACGAACGTCCGCATCCCTGCGGGGGAGATGGACCCGGGCCTTCTCCCTCACGACGACGAATAGCCCTGGAGTTGCGGGCGACGTTCGAATCGAACGGTACAGGTAAACCCCCGGCGGTGTCGCCGGGGGATCGTCATGCGTGTTGCAGATGAATGGATGGGCTACTGCGGAATTCGTGCAAATCCGATCCCGACCCACTCGGCGAAGTCCGTGCTCAACTGGTCGACCGTCTCCGCATCGAGATCGGACGACGCCAGCCGGCTCAGCAGCACGCCGAACGCCTCCCGAGGCCAAGCGTAGCTCGAGACCCGGATATCTCGAAAGAGACACTCCTCGCCATCGAAGCGAAGCTCGGCCAGCACCCAGCCATCGTGCGACTGCTCAATCATGAGCACGCTCGGTCCCGCCTGCACCACGAATGGCACGGCGGTCGCTGCGCTGGTGCATCGCCGCTCCGCACGGATCTCCAGAGGCGTCCACGGCACGCTCGGGCCGTCGGTTCGCAG
>DASYWL010000073.1:0-7730 GCA_035936055.1 Thermomicrobiales bacterium | reverse complement strand
AGCGCGTGGACCGGCAGGCCGAGCGCCTTGCCCGCGATGTCGAGCAGGGCGACCTCGACCGCGCTGAAGACGAGCTCGCGGCGGCGCTGGTCTTTCATGCCCGGCATGATCTGGTGCTCCTTCTCGAGCGCGCCTTCGGGCGAGCCAAAGAGCTTCTGGCGAATGGCCTGCCGGTTGAACGCATCCATGCCGATCAGATGCGGGATCGCCATCCGGAAGGCATGCTGCAGCTTCTCGCCGCCGGAGACCTCGCCGAAGCCGGAGATGCCCTCATCGGTCTCGACCTCGACAATGGTGCGCAGCGCATAGGGCTGGTGCAGCCCGGCGAAGTTGATGAGGGGCGGGTCGGCGAAGGCGATCGGGGTGGCCGTGATGCCGGTGATCTTCACGGATGAGGCTCCTCGGTGCTGGCGGCTCGTCTGGAGCATCAAAGCAGACCGGCGCGACTTCGTCGAGAAGGGCCCTTCGGTGTCTTGCTCACGGAGCTGCCACCATTAGTGGTTGTCATCCTGAGCCGGCACGGCGCCTTCCGCGCAGCAGAACCTTCCCTGAGCGAAGCGAATGTGCGTCGAAGGATCTCTTGTGACAGTGGCGCCTCCGCTCGGGCGTTGATAGCCATCACGCAAGAGATCCTTCTCCGGCCCTTCGGGCCTCCGATCAGGATGACAGGGGTGAGGCCGTTCGTGACACGCGTCTTGCCCCCGTGCACGCAACGACGCCGGGGATATTCATCTCCGGCGTCGGCGTTCGGTTGCGTATTGTCGGGACCCGCCTACATCCCGATGGCGTGGTACCCGCCGTCGACGAAGATCACGTCGCCGGTAACGCCGGCCGATGCATCGCTGGCAAGAAAGACGGCCATGCCTGCAACATGCTGCGGACTGAACACCTTGCCCAGTGGCGAGCGTTCGGCTGCCATGTTGGCCATGTCGCTGAAGCCCGGGATGCCGCGCGCCGAGGCCGTCTTGATCGGACCGGCGGAGATGGCGTTGACGCGGATGCCCTTTTCGCCGAGGTCGAGCGCGAGGTAGCGGACCGTCGCTTCCAGCGCCGCCTTGGCGACACCCATCACGTTGTACTTCGGGAAGGCGCGGGTCGAGCCGAGGTAGGTCATCGTCACGATCGAGCCGTGTTCGCTCATGATTGGCACCAGCTCGCGGGCGACCACGATCAGCGAGTAGACGCTGATGTCTTGCGCCATCCGGAAGCCCTCCCGCGACGTCTGCAGGAAGGGGTTCTTGAGCTCGTCGGCCGGCGCGTAGGCGATGCTGTGCACCAGCGTGTCGATCATGCCGTACTCGTTCTTGAGCTCAGTCGCCAGATTGGAGATCGAGTCATCCTTCGTCACGTCACACTCGAAGGTCTTCATGCCCGGCACCGTCTCGGCCAGCTGCTCGGCGTTCCGCTTCGCGCGCTCATCGACGTAGGTGATGGCGACGCTGGCGCCGGCGTTGGCCATCGCCTCGGCGATCTGCCAGGCAATGCTCCACCGGTTCTGCACGCCCATCACGATGCACGTCTTGTCACTCAGAATGCCCGCGGCCCGCGAAGCTGCTGTTTCGGACACGTCGAATCCTCCCACGCCAGCACCAATCGGTCACAGCCGAGCCGGACGCTGGTATCTTGGTGCGTATCTGTTGCTCGGGGCTTCGCATGCCGCCGAGTCCGTGCGCCACATTCTATCAGGTGGTTACCGCAACCCGAGGAAGCATTCATGACGGAGAACGAACGGCCCCCGTTGATCCCGGTGTTCGACGGTCACAACGACACGCTGCTGAGCCTGCTGACCACGGGCCGGGACTTCTTCAAGGAGAGCAAGACGGGGCACCTCGACTGGCCACGCGCCAAGCGGGGCGGGCTGGTCGGCGGATTCTTCGCCGTCTTCGTGCCGGACCCGAAGAGCCTCGAGAAGCAAAAGGTGGCGGTGGAGGATGTCCTCGGCGGCGACCCCGACGATCTCGTGCTCGTCAACGAGAACGGCCCGACGCTGGCTTACGCCCAGCAGTTCGCCATGGCGGAGATTGCCGCGCTGCTCCGCATCGAGACCGGTGACGGTACGCCCTACAAGCGCAAGCGTCGCCTGGTGACCCGTGAGGGTTGGGACACCGTGACGCCCGTGATCACGGCGCGCGACCTCAAGGAGCAGATCGAGGGGGGCGAGTTCTCGGCGATCCTGCACTTCGAGGGCGCCGAAATGATCGACACCAACTTCAACGCGCTGGAGACCTTCTACGAGACCGGGCTTCGGTCACTGGGCATCGTCTGGTCGAGATCCAACGCCTTCGGGCACGGCGTGCCGTTCGGCTTCCCGTCGTCGCCGGATACCGGGCCGGGGCTGACCGCGGCCGGCAAGGCGCTGGTCAAGGCGTGCAACCAGCTCGGCATCATGGTGGACGTGTCGCACCTCAACGAGGCGGGCTTCTGGGACGTGGTCGATACCACTAGCAAGCCGATCGTCGCGACCCACTCCAACGCCCACGCGATCTGCCCGTCGTCGCGCAATCTCACAGACAAACAGCTGGCGGCGATCCGCGATTCGGACGGCATCGTCGGCGTCAACTTCAACGTGTCCTTCCTCCGGCCGGACGGCGGGCGAGAGCGTGACTCGCCGCTGCACATGATGGCCGACCACGTCGACTACCTGGTCGACAAGGTCGGGCTGGAGCGCGTTGCGCTGGGCTCGGACTTCGACGGCGCACTGATGCCGAACGACCTCTCCGACGCGAGCAAGGTGCCGAACCTGATGGCGGTGCTGCGGCAGCGTGGCTATGACGACGCGGCGCTGAAGATGATCGGCTACCAGAACTGGGTTCGGGTCCTCACGGCAACCTGGGCGGTCTGACACGGCCTTATCACTGTTGCTGACCACCTACGGCCGCTTGCCGGACGTGGGAGCGAAACTTCACTATGCTCAGCAAAGGCGCTTGTGCCGATTCGAGCGCGGGCGGACCCGTTCGACTCGGGCCGTTGGCCCTCGCTCAGGGCAGGCTCCAGGTCTGCCCTTACGGGTGGCCGGGGTCGCCGCCTGTCCATCGGAATCTTTCAGGGTTGCCTAATAGACGATCAGGCTGCTGATCTGATAGTCGCCGATGTGCTCGCGGCCCTTCAGATCGCTCAGCTCGGCCAGCACGCTGATTCCGGCGACCTCGCCGCCAAGCAGCTCGACCAGCCTGATCGTCGCAGCGACCGTGCCGCCGGTCGCGAGCAGATCGTCGACGATCAGGACCCGCTGGCCCGGTTTGATGGCGTCCTGGTGAATCTCCAGCGCGTGGGCTCCGTACTCCAGCGAGTAGGCCTGCTCCAGAGTCGGGGCGGGCAGGCGGCCCGGCTTGCGTACCGGCACCACCCCTGCGCTCAGCAGGTAAGCGATCGGCGTGCCGAGGATAAAGCCGCGGCTCTCGATGATCACGACGATGTCGATGTTCTCGTACCCATGACCCATGCCGTCGATCGCGTCGCGGAAGGCCGCGGCGTCGGCCAGCAGTGTGGTGATGTCGCGGAACAGGATGCCCTTGTGCGGGAAGTCGGGAATATCCCGGACATACTGCTTGAGGCGCTTGCCAAGCGCCTCGCGGCTCGAGTCGGTCATGGTCTTGGCCCATCCTATGCTGGAACGATGGAGCCCCGCTCGGCACTCCCAGCTGAGTGTACCCATTTTGTGCCCCAGCGGCGGTGTGACCGATAATGGCCGTGCGATGACCTAGCGCCTCGTCGACCCCACCATCGATCAGCATGCCGGATCGATCACAGCGGTCCCGACCCACGCCCATCATTGGACGAGGGCCGGGTACCGGCGTGGACTGGTGGTGGGGATACCCGTCGCGGTCAGCGTGGCGGCCTTCGGGGTCGTCTTCGGCGCGCTGGCGCGGCAGGTCGGGTTGACCCTGCTCGAAGTGATCCTCATGAACACGCTCGTCTTCGCCGGGGCTGCGCAGATTGCTGCGCTCGATCTCTGGGTCTACCCGTTGCCGATCCTCGCCATTGTCGCGACGACGCTGCTCATCAACTTGCGCCTGTTGCTGCTCGGGGCTGCGCTTCGCCCGTGGCTTGGCCGCTATCCGGATCGCAAGGTCTACCCGTGGCTCCACATCATGGCCGATGAGGGGTGGGCGCTGGCGATGAACCGCTACGCGCGCGGCGAGCGCGATGCCGGGTTTCTGATGGTGTGCTGACCATGGTGCCGGTCGGCTGGGTGCCGGCAACGGCGATAGGCTTCCTGTTCGGCGGCCAGATCGGCGATCCCGCGGCGATCGGGCTCGACTTCGCATTCGCGGCAATCTTCGGGGCAATGCTTTTCGGCAGCTGGCGCAGCACATTCGACCTCGTGCCGTGGACCGTCGCCGGCGTCAGCACCTGGCTGGCGTACCAATGGCTGCCAGGCACGTGGTATATCGTGATCGGTGCGCTGGCGGGGTGTCTCTGGCGGCGGCGCTGCTGGTCGATCCGACGAAGGTGCACATGCCGGACACGCGCGAGGGAGCGTCATGAGTATCCACCCGAGCGCGCTGCTCGCAATCATCCTGATGGCCGTCGTGACCTACGCCACCAGGGCCGGTGGGTATTGGATCATGGGGCGAGTGGCCCTCTCGCCGCGCGTCGCCGCGATGCTCGTCTACCTTCCGGGCGCAGTGCTGGCCTCGCTGGTGGTCCCGGTCGTGCTGGAGGAGGGCATCGAGGGGATGATCGCGCTCGGCGCGACCGCGCTAGCGATGTGGTGGCGCGGCAATCTGCTCATCGCGATGCTTACGGGCGTCGGAAGGATCTGGCTGGTGCGGCTGGCGTTGTGATGGATGGACGCTACACCGAGTGTTTGGGTGTAAGTTACGGAAAGGATGTGGCACGATGGCCGGTCAGCAGGAGAGCAGGCGCTCGGTGGACGAGGCCCTGGGGGAGATCGAGGTTGCCTGGGATCGCCTGATGGGGGCAATGACTTCATGGCTCGAAGGTGACTATGCCTCCATCCACGATGCCGCCGGATGGACTCCGATTGATCATCTCGCCCACGTCAGCGCTTGGGAACGCTCGCGGATCGGCTGGCTGCAGGGTCACCCGCGGCACAAGGGGCTCGGCGTGAGCTTCAACACGTTCGCGCAAGACTATGACGCGCTCAACGAGGCTGTTCGCCAGCAGACGGCGGGTCAGAGCTACCAACAGGTCCTGGCGGATGCACGCACCACCCACGAGCGGATGCTCGCGGCGATTCACGCTTTTGACCCCTCGGTGGTCGATCGGGGCGGTATCACCTCCGAGGAGGCCGCACGGCTCGGTGACGAGCTGAAGGAGAACCTGACCGACCACTATGAGGAGCACCGTGCCGATGTCGAGGAGATGCTCGGCTCGAATTGACAGCGGACACCTGTCAAGCCGAGCCGGTGCGGTGCGTGACGTGCCGAGGCATCTCTTGTGAACTCGGTATCGGAGTTCCGGTGTCGTGGCTGATCGCGGTCGAGATTCCGCACATGAGCCGACACAACCGGCTCGGGACAACGGCCACGGTTACCGAGGTTTGATTTTCGAGGAGGGATTCGACCATGCCGGATACTGATCGCTATCGGGACAAGACGATCGAGGAGCTGCTCGCGGAGATCGACGCGGCCTGGGGTCGGCTGATGGAGACCATGCGTGCAGAGCCCGAGGAACGCTACGGTGCGGCGCAGGATGCGGCTAGCTGGACGCCGCTCGATCACATGGCGCACATCACCGCATGGGAGCGCTCCGTGCTCTTCCCGCTGATGGGCCGGCCGCGCCACGAGGGACTCGGCGTCACGGACGAGGAGTTCTCGATGGGCTTTGACCCGCTCAATGAGCTCATCCGCCGGCAGACGGCAGGGCAGGGGTACAAGGACGTCATGGTGAGCGCGCTGCGCGAGCACCAGGCGCTCGTCAACATGATCGATGCTTCCAGTCCAGAGGAGCTGTGGCAGCCATCGCGGGAGCTCTGCCCGGACCAGCGCGAGCAGCACCGCGAGCTGCCCTTCGTCGTGCTGCTCATGAGCGACACATCGGAGCACTACGACGAGCATCGCGGGTACATCGAGAAGATTCTTGCGGGCTGATTACGTCACGGTACCCGCTTGGCCCAGATCGAGTCGGGGAAGCGCTCGACCAGGCGGGACCAGACGGCGTTCGACGCCGCCGAGCTGCGACCTTGCCGGAAGTACTCGGTAATGCCGAGCCAGTAGGTCGCCTCCGGGGTGAGCGGGCCGATCGGGCGGCGCTCCTCGACGGCGAGCAGCCGCTCGATCGAGGTGTCGTACTCCCGCCAGCGCATGGCGACCAGCGCCTCGCCGATATCGAGGATGTCAAGAAACTCGTCGGGCGGCAGGTAGTTGACCGAGGTGTAGCGGATCTTGCCGCTGCGGTCGCCAATGAGGATCGTTGGGGTCCAGAAGACCTGGAACTGCCGGGTCCACTGGCGATGCTCGGTCAGGTGGAGCCTGACTGGAATGAAGCGCTCGGCGGTGGCCTGCTGCACACGGGGGTCTGGATACGTCACGGCATCCAGCTTGTCGCAGCCGCCTCAGTTGTCCTGATAGACGTCCAGCATGATCGGCTTTCGCGCTGCCCGCGCGGCCTTCACGGCCTCATCCCAGTCCCGGAGCCAGTCGATGCTCATCCTTGCCCCTTTTGTCGGCGTTCGTCCGTGTCGCGCCGATTCAGACGCGCACATCGTAATCGAGCGCAAGTTCGTCGCCACAGCGGCCCCGAATGCCCCAACTGGCGGCGGGTGACTCGAAGATGGTGATCTCGGCATCCTGCACAGAGATGCCAAGCTCCGTCTCGATCCACTCTAAGAGCAGGCGGATCAGGCGGCGTTTCGTCTCCTCGGTGCGCCCGGCGAACATGCTGATCTCGATGATGGTGTAGTGCTCGGTGCGATCCGCGGGGTGGATGAAGTCGGCGGGATCCATCGGGAAGAAACGGTGGAATCGTTTGGAGTCGGGGAGGCCGAGCGTTTCGACGAGGCAGCCGTGGATGCAATCCGACCATGCCTGCCGGCGTGGCGCCAGCGACGCCCGATGCCCGTAGATGCGTACTTGCGACATGCTGTTGACCTCTGTGAGCTTTCTGATTCTGCCGTAGTGTCCCGGTGCAATCCTACGCCATCGCAACGATGGGGCCGATGACAACCTGGATCTTGCATCTGGTCGCGGCTGGTGTTGGCTCCACATCGGGTCGTCTGAACTTGGCTGGAAGGCGACTTGCCATCAGTGTGCTGGTCCGCCGGGAAGCCATTTGCGGGCTGAAGACCGACGTTGCGATACCATGATCGTACATACTGTCCGTATCAGCGCTCAGCTGTCACCGCTGGTCACTGCGGCGGTGGGACCTTTTCAGCCCGCGAGCGTCCGCTCGCCACGATGCACCAGGCAATTCCGAGGAGCAATTGGATCATGCCCAACATCCCCTCGCTCTCGACCATCTCCCGTCGCCGGGCCATCACGATTGGGGCCGGTGCGGTGATCGCCGCGATGACCGGCACTGGCTCGGCACTGGGCCGTCAGAGCGGCGGCAGCGAATACACCTTCGTGGTCGCCGGGCTGGACTATCGCGAGGGCTTCGACGAGCACAACAGCGACGTGCTGATGGTGTCGCGCGTCAACCTCGATCTCGGTACCGTTCGCACCGTGTCGATCCCGCGCGACCTCTACGTCGAGATCCCGGGCTACGGGTTCGACAAGATCACCAGGGCCTTCCACCACGGGTACTACAGCAACGGTGAGTCGTGG
>DASYWL010000072.1:0-17582 GCA_035936055.1 Thermomicrobiales bacterium | reverse complement strand
CGCCCACTGTTCGTCTGTCAGGTCCGTCGGCACTGCGGTCGCCATCGTGGAACCCTCCCGGCGCCACGATAGCTAGTTCTTGGATGACTTCTAAGGCGATCGGTCAGCCATGGGTGGGAGGCGTGATCGGCGCCGGGTGGTACACCGCACTATGGGCACCACGGATGCGGACACCAAGCTGACCGAAGGCTTGAGAATCTAGTTAGGTGGTAGGCCAATCCCATCCGGCAGTGAGGCAGCAGGCATTTCCGTGCCAGCATGCGGTGCATTTAGCTCAGGCTATACTCCCCACCGAAAGGGGGCAGCTATGCCACGAATCGAAACCATTAAGGCGTCGGAAGCGCCGGCACCGCCGAAGAAGATGTCGAAGGCGACGCAGGAGATCCTCGACGCCATCAATCGATTGCAGAAGGAGGAAGTCCTGCGCCTTCAGCCGGACCCGGGCAAGAGTATACGTGGGCTGAAGACATCGGTGGGGCGCATTGCCTCGAGCAACGACCTCAAGATCGAGTCCTGGACCGACCCGGCGGGGGACTACCTCTACGCCCGGAAGGCGCAGTAGACCAGGAGCGACAGATCAGCCTGATTGAACGCACCCGCCGATGGCAGTGGGCGTTTGTCTTCAGAGGATCACCCAGTACAAGTACGGCGATTGAAGACCCGCCCTATGCGTCATCGGCCGGGCTGATCTCCCCAGTATCCTCTAGCTGATACGAATTCCAGATCTCGTCGTAACACGACTCGTTTGTGACGCCGGCGAACTCGTCCAGGGCAAAGAGGCGCGCCGCATTGCCGTAGAAGATGCGGTCGCGCTCCTCAATCGTCAGGCGCATCTGGTCGAACACCGCCGCCCAGTCGGCGATCTCGTTGCCCATCTTCTCCATGCCGCAGTCCGACGCGAAGAGGATTTTCATCGGCGATATCTCCTGCCCGATCAACCGGCGCTCGAAGACGTGCCGTCGCACCAGTTCGCCGCCGGAGATGTCCCAGAAGACATTGCGCCGCCAGCGCGCGATGTGGCAGGCGTAGTCATACTGACCGACACCCATGTGTGCGCCGATGATCCTCAGCCGCGGGAAGGTGAACGCCAGCGTGTCGAGCAGGATCGGATCCATGTGCCTCGACGAGAACCCTTGCCCACGCAGCCGCTTCTCGAAGAACGGAGATCGCTTGACGACTTCCGGGCTGAATGGGTCGGTGTCCCGAAAGTCGACGCCGCCACCGACGACGCCGGTGTGGAAAAGCGTCACGATCCCAAGCTCTTCCGCCTTCTCGAACACCGACCAGTAGGAGCGGTCGTCGTATGGCTTCAGCGCGTGGATGATCTTCAGCCCCCGGAAGCCGCGGTCATGTGCGTCCTGAATCACCTCAGGTGTATCCTCGCCGAGCTCGACGCCATACATGCCGATGAACAGGTCCGGGTAGTGCTCGATCGCCTGGCTCACTCGATCGTTGTAGTCCTCCCGCCGACTGCCCAGCAGGGCCATGTGGACGATGTTCAGCTTTTTGGCCAACTCGACCAGCTCGTCGCTGACCGCGGATGGGTGGCGGCCCGTTCCCCATGGGAAGTGCACGTGGGTGTCGAAGACCCGCGGGGGTATCTGCGGGTCGCGCTCGCGCACGACCGTCGGCAGATCGCTCATGCGTTCTTTCTCCCTCTCCTCGGTGATACCACGCGGCATCGCGGGCCGATGGTATCGTACTGTACTCTCGTACGTGAACTCGGCACCGTCGCGGGAGGAGCATAACGTGGCCGCAAACCAGTCGCAGCGCAACGCGGGCACATCAACGAACCAGAGCAACCAGGGCGACGTCGCCCTGCTGATCGATTACGAGAACCTCCAGGTGAGCCTGAAACGCCACTTCGAGGTGACCACGCCGAAGATGAGTCTCATCATCCAGGAGGCGCAGGATCACGGTCGCCTCGTGCTGGCGCGCGCCTACGCGCCGTGGACCTCGCCGGACCTCAGCATCGACGCTGAAAATCTCTATCGGCAGGGTATCGACCTGGTCTACGTGCCGACACGCAAGAACAGCGCGGATGTCCGGATGGCGGTGGACGCCGTGGAGTCGTGCCAGCGGGCCCCGAATATCTCCACGTATGTGATCGTCACCGGCGATGGCGACCTGATCCATCCGCTCAACTACCTGCGTCAGCAGGGCCGGACCGTGGTTGTGATCGGCGTGGATGCCGCGATGAGCCGCCTGCTCTCGGCAGCGGCGGACTCCGTCCTGCTCTACGAACGAGACCTCGATCCCGCTGTACGCCAGCCGGCACCATCCACGCGTGCCCAGCAGCGCCCCTCCGGCCAGCAGGAGCAACAGAAAACGTCGCTCATGCCGACATCGAAGGAGTACCCGCCCGCCGAGGAGGCCTTTCGGATGGTGCAGGATGCACTCGCGCGCCGGGGCAACGGCGAGCCGGTGCTCTTTCAGGAGCTCGGCCACTGGCTCAGCCAGGACCACAACCTCAAACCGCGGGTCTGGTACGGCGTTCCCTTCAGCACCTTTCTCGATGCCGCAGAGCAGGCAGGGCACGTGCAGTTGACCACCTCCGGCGGCAACAGCTACGCGGCCCTGCCCGCCACGATCGACACGGAGGAGGCATTGCTCGACGACATCTCGGAAGACGACACGTCGGGTACTGCCGGGGATTCGGACGACGGATCGACGGTCCGCCTAGAGTCACTTCGTCCCGAGGAGCGGATCGCCCTCTTCAACGCGCTCAGCGACCTGCAGGAGAGCAAACGGAACAGCTACATGTCGTTCCGGCTGCTCCTCAAGCACCTCGTGTCCAACAGCATCCTGCCGCGCCTCAGCGAGTGGCAGGTGCGGCGGCTGCTCAACGATCTCGCGGACCGCAAGCCCCCTATCCTCGTCCGAGGGCAAAAGACCGGCAAGACGCCCGGCGGACGCTCCTACACCTTCTCGACGTTCACGCTGACGGAAGATCAGAAGGTTCTGGCGCAAACGGAACGCGGCGAGGAGTAGGCCACATCGTTGTTTCAAGAGGCCGCCATCGGTCACCGGAGGCGCTGCACCGGCGGACCGAGACAGTTAGTGATCGTGGCCACGCCAGGAACGGCCCACGTTTTCCGGGACGGTTCCAGGGGGGTGCCCATTGACAACCCACCGGTCGGGCTCACCGCCGAGAAACCCGCCAAGCTCCCCAATTGCGCCGGCGACCGCCCTACGCATCGCATCATGTGGCCGAACACCCTCCTCCCAGTGGAAGCTCTTGATGGTCAGGAGCTTCGCCCTGCGATCAAACGAAGGATCCAGCCGTCCCACAAGAGCTCCGCGGTAGAGGATGGGCAGGGAGTAGTATCCGTAGATGCGTTTCGGAGCCGGTGTATAGCACTCCAGCCGATACTGGAAGCCCCACAGCTGTTCGTCTCTCTGGCGATTCCAGACAAGGTTGTCAAAAGGCGAGAGAAGAGTGGTTCGGGTCGGCCAGGCCCGTCGCTTCCGGAGGGTCGCCAGCGTCTCCATCGCCTCAGGAGCCGCCCACGCCGGCTCGTCGATCCCTGCAATGGCAAGCGGCACCGCCTCTCCGCGCTCTACCAGCGTTGCCAGCACCTGCTGGGCGATTGGCCGGGGGAGGTGCGGTCGGCCCCCGGTGCGGAAATAGTCAGTGAACCATGGCAGCGTAGTCAGGCCGAGCGCGCTCAGCGCCTTGCGACCGAGCGCCAACCGCACCTCGGCCTCGTCGACCTCGCCGTCCCAGAGCTCGGGAACGACCCGCTCGATGAGGTCGAAGATGCGCCGAAACGCCTCCCGCCGCCGCACGACCAGCCGCCCCTCCGACCACAAGTCCGCGAGGGCGCGCCGCTCGGGCTTGTGGCCGTACCACTGCCACGCCGAGGCGGCCGCGCCCTCCGGCGCCTCAAAGTCGAGCGAGGACAACGGCCCCTGCTCCCGGATGCGCTCCAGCACGGCGTTGTACAGCGCTCGGGTAGCCTCATCGCGCTCCTGCACGGCACGTCTCCGGAAGCGCTCCATCACGGGGCGATGAAGCCGCAAATCCGCGACCGGCACGATCGCCGCGGCGTGCGCCCAATACTCGGTAACGGCATGTGCCGGCTCGTACAGCGTATCCCAGAGCGACAGATCGTAGGGGCCGAGCCGGCTCCACCCGACGGTTTCGTGGGATCGAGAAATGACACTGATGGTGTCGAGCTGCACGCACCCGAGCCGCTCGACAACGTCCCGAAGGTCACTCTGCCGAATGCGACGACGGGGTGACGGTGCGGCCAGGCCCTGCGAGATCACCGCGATCGCCTGTGCCTCCCGCCGGTCGAGCATCTCCTCTGGCTCGTGTCTCGACGATGTGACCATGGACTCTCCCAGACTTTTCAGTGATTAGGAGCATATTCTTGGTGTGATGTACGACATGAAGGCGGACATCCGACGACGCCGTTCTACCGCGTCAGGTCAACTGTTGCGCAGCGGACGGTACGTGGATCAGCGGCCAAAGCGGAACTGCCAGACGCGCAGGGCGGCTTCGAACACGACCCGACGGGAGAGCTTCGACTTGCCGGCCACGCGATCGTGGAACACGATCGGGACCTGCACGACTTTTGCACCCCGCTTGACGGCCCGGTAGGTCGTCTCGATCTGGAAGCCGTAGCCGTCGGAGACGATCTCGGGCAGGCCGATGGTTGCCAGCAGATCGCGCCGCCAGACCTTGAAGCCACCGGTAAGGTCGTGGATCGGTAGACCCAACACTGCCCGGGCATACATCCCACCCGCACGGCTGATCATTCGGCGTGGCAGCGGCCATCCCTCCGTCGCGCCGCCCGGTACATATCGGCTGCCAATCACGAGGTCGACGCCGGGTAGCATTGCTCCGACCAGCGTGCGGAGATCCTGCGGACGGTGGGAGAGATCAGCGTCCATCTGGGCCACAAGTGGAACATCGGATGCCAGCGCCTGCTGAAACCCGGCGAGGTAGGCCCTTCCGAGCCCCTCTTTTTCCTCCCGATGGAGAACACGGACGCGGCCATTTGACGCCGCGGCAAGCGTGTCGGCGATCTGACCGGTGCCGTCCGGCGAGCTGTCGTCGACGACCAGCACGCAGTAGCCTCGGCCCAGCGCAAGAATCTGCGGGATGAGCTCCGGGAGGTTGTCCCGTTCGTTGTAGCTGGGAATGACCACCAGCACGTCACAGGCGGCTGTGTCCGGGGTTGTGGAAGGGGCAGCCGATGGCCCCGACGTCACGAGGCGTCGTCCCCCCGCTCGCGCGAAAGGAGGAACTGCACCTGCACCAGCAAGGCATCGACGTCGAATGGCTTCGCCAGCAGGGCGTCGGCCTCGAGCTCGGGCGTGCGGTCGCGCAGTGTGCGGCTTGCGGACATCGCCACGATGGGCAAGTCTCGCGTGTCAGCCTCCTTGCGGAGACGCGTGATCAGCTTCCCGCCGTCAACCCCGGGCAGCATGATATCCATGAGGATGAGGTCCGGCTTCCAATCCCGCGCCAGCATGAGGCCCTGAGCCCCGTCAGGCGCGACAGCAACGGTGTATCCCTCATTTTTCAGGACGATCTCGATCAGTTGCGCGACGTCTTCCTGATCTTCGACGATGAGAATGCGGGATGACACTGACACACGTCCTCTGTCACTGGCGACCAGCGGTCCAGCGTGATACTGCACCTATCATCCCACGTCGATCTCGTACGTACAAGGCGGCCTGTCATCGAGGCGCTACACCTGCGGCGCGGTGTCCTCAAGATCGGCGCCGATCGCCGAGAGCTTCGCCACGAAGTCCTCGTATCCCCGATCGATGTGGTAGACCTCGTCGAGCTCCGTCTCGCCCTCGGCCACCAACGCTGCCAGCACCATGCAGACGGCCGCGCGGATATCGATTGCCGAGACACGTGCTCCATGAAGCCAGGTTGGGCCCCGCACCTCCGCGGAGGCCGCGAGGAGCTCGCCGCCATTGCCAGCGTTGTGCCCGATACGCTCAACGCGGATGTCAGCACCCATCTTTTGGAGCTCGGCGGTGTAGCGCAGCCGGTCCTCGTAAACCCGCTCATGCACCCGGGACACACCGTTCGCCTGCGTGAGGAGCGCGGTGAACGGCGCCTGGAGGTCGGTCGGGAAGCCGGGGAACGGCAGGGTCTGGATATCGACCGCCTTGAGAGTCTTGCCGGCGCGTACAAGCATCATGTCGTTGCTCGTCCAGACCTCGGCACCCATCTCCATCAGCTTCTCCGTCAGCGGCAGCATATGCGGTTCACGGATATCGCGCAGGACCACCTCGCCGCCGGTCATCACCGCGGCGATCGCGAAGGACCCTGCCTCGAGCCGATCGGGCGGCACATAGTCGGAGATGCCGTGCAGCCGCTCGACACCTTCAATCGTGACGATCGGGGAGCCGAGGCCCTCGATGCGAGCGCCCATGCGGTTGAGCAGATGACCCAGCCAGACGACCTCCGGCTCAACGGACGCGTTCACGATCACTGTCTTGCCGGCAGCCATCGTGGCGGCCATCAGCAGGTTCTCGGTGCCCGTATGGCTCGGATAGTCCATGTAGATCCGGGCGCCGCGGAGGGTGCCGCCGGTGGCAATCACCTGATTGCTTCGATGCTCGACCGTCGCGCCGAGCCGCTGGAAACCCCGCAGATGCACGTCAATGGGTCGGCGGCCGATCTGGTCGCCGCCCGGCATGTAGAACGACACCTCGCCAGCCCGCGCCAGCATCGGCCCCGCCGCGACGACCGATGCGCGCGTCGGCCGGAAGAGCTCCGGCGGCGCTGTGGTGCGGGCGATGTGCTCCGCCCGTACGCGCACCCGGCTCCGATCGCGGTCGACCTCGACCTCGGCCCCGAACTCGCGCAGGAGCTTCGCCATCGAGAGCACGTCGGCCAGGATCGGCACGTTGTTCAGCACCACCTCCTCGGTGGTGAGGAGTGTCGCGGCCATCGCCTTGAGGGCCGCGTTCTTGGCGCCGCTGATCGGCACCTCACCGCGCAGGACGCGGCCGCCCCGGATCTTGAGCAGGCGCTCGTCAGTTGCTGGGGTGGTGGATGTGAGGGTGACTTCGCCCATCAGAGCTCCTTGGAAACGGGGGCGTGGATGTGATCGCAAGTGGGGGCCGGGAGCGATGCTCCCGGTGTACATACAAGTATACGTCCTGCCATCGCAGGGCACGAGCCACGCACGCGAAACCGGAGCGGCCCGATGGCTCGCTCCGGTCGCCTGTGCAGGTTCAGCCGCGAACTGGCCTATCCGGCCGGACGTTCTTGACCACGCTGACGCCGGTTTCGCGCAATGCGCAGGCGAATTGAAGCGCGACGCAGTGCCGCTTCGGCTTCGGCCATATCCTGCGTGTCCCGGACGTTGCGCAGTGTCTCTTCGGCCCGGGCACGGGCCGCTTCGGCTCGCTCGAGATCGATCTCGCCAGACCGCTCTGCGGAATCCGAAAGAATCAGGACTTTGTTGTTGACGACTTCGAGGAACCCACCGTAGATGGCGAGGGACTCCTCGCCTGCTCCAGACCGTACCCGTAGCTCACCTTCTTGCAGCAAGCTCACGAGCGGCGCATGGCTTGGCAGGATGCCCAACGTGCCCTCCGCACCGGGCGCGACGACCATGGAGACATCGTCCTGCTCATAGACAACGCGCTCACCGGTAACGATTTCGACCGAGAGATTCGCCATGTCCAGCCTCCTTCAGCTGTGCCGGCCCGGAGTCGCTTGTAGCAACTGCGGGCCCGGCTTCGCTAGCGATTCTCGGCTTCCATCTGCTCGGCGGCTTCGACGACTTCGTCGATGCTGCCCTTGTACATGAAGGCCGCTTCCGGCTTGTCGTCGTGCTTGCCGTCGAGGATCTCCCGGAAGGAACGTACGGTGTCGGCGAGCGACACGAAGCGACCCGGCGTGCCGGTGAACTGCTCGGCGGTGAAGTACGGCTGGGACATGAAGCGCTCGATGCGGCGCGCCCGGTTCACCGTCTGCTTGTCCTCGTCGCTCAGCTCCTCGACACCGAGGATGGCGATGATGTCCTGCAGGTCGCGATAGCGCTGAAGGACCTGCTGGACGTCACGAGCGACGTCGTAGTGCTCCTGCCCGACGATGAGGGGGTCGAGGATGCGGCTCGTCGACGCCAGCGGGTCGACGGCTGGATAGATACCACGCTCGGCGATCGACCGCTCCAGCGCGAGGGTCGCGTCGAGGTGGGCGAACACGGATGACGGCGCCGGGTCGGTGTAGTCGTCGGCCGGCACGTACACGGCCTGCACCGAGGTGATCGAGCCCTGCCGGGTCGAAGTGATGCGCTCCTGGAGCTGCCCCATCTCGGTACCCAGCGTCGGCTGGTAGCCCACGGCGCTCGGCATGCGGCCCAGCAGCGCCGAGACCTCGGAGCCCGCCTGGACGAAGCGGAAGATGTTGTCGATGAACACCAGCACGTCGCGGCCTTCGTCGCGGAAGAACTCCGCCATCGTCAGGCCGGTCAGCGACACGCGCAGGCGGGCGCCCGGCGGCTCGTTCATCTGGCCGAAGATCAGCGCCGTCTGGTCGCGCACGCCGGATTCCGCCAGCTCGCCCCAGAGCGCCGTGCCCTCGCGCGTGCGCTCGCCCACGCCGCAGAAGACCGAGTAGCCACCGAACTCGGCCGCGATGTTGCGGATGAGCTCGGTGATGATGACGGTCTTGCCGACGCCGGCGCCGCCGAAGACGCCGACCTTACCGCCCTTGGTGAACGGGGCGATCAGGTCGATGACCTTCGAGCCGGTCTCCAGCACCTCGACGGAGGTCGCCTGATCCTCGAAGGCAGGCGGATCCTGGTGGATCGGGCGGTACTCCTCCGCATCGACCGGGCCCATCTCGTCGATCGGGTCGCCGGTGACATTGAAGATACGGCCGAGCGTTGCCGCACCGACCGGCACCGCGATCGCCTGGCCGGTGTCGACGACCGGCGCCCCACGGCGCAGGCCATCGGTGGTGCTCATCGCGACAGTGCGCACGCGGTCGTTCCCGAGGTGGGTCTGCACCTCGAGCGTCAGCTTCGTGTCATCGCTCAGCTCGGTCTCGAGCGCGTTGTAGATCTCGGGAAGCTGGTCCGCCGGGAACTCGACGTCGACCACAACACCGGTGATCTGGACGATCGTCCCCGTCGCACCTGCCGTCTTGGTTTCCTGAGCAACTGCTGGTGCAGCCATGTACATTACCTCGTTTCTCTTCTGAGACCGGTCGCGAATCAATCTGCGATCACCGTGCCGTTGGTTGCTTTGTCGCGTCATGCGCGGAACGCGTTGGCTCCAGCAGCGATTTCGGCAACCTCGTTGGTGATCTGCGCCTGCCGCGCCTTGTTGTAGGAAAGGTTGAGGTCGTCCGCAAGCTCGTTCGCGTTGTCCGTCGCATTGCGCATCGCAACCATCTGCGCCGAGTAGAACGACGCGACCGTTTCGAGAATCCCTTGATAGAGGAGCACCTCGACGTACCGAGGGAGAACCTCTTCCAATACCGTTTCAGCATCAGGCTCGAAGATGTAATCGACGTCCTCGACCTGGCTCTCCTGCTGCTCGATCGGCAGGATCTGCACCGCTTCAGGCTTCTGCGTCAGCGTGTTGATGAACCTTGGAAACACCATGTCGACCCGGTCGACACCGCCGGACAGGAACTCGTCCATGGCGACCTTGGCGATCGGCCGGATGTCATCGAGCGAGGGAGCATCCCCGAGCCCAACAAAGTCCGCGATCATGTCCTGGTTGGTCCGGGCCATGAAGTCACGGCCCTTCTTGCCGACCGCGATCACCTTGGTCGGCACATCGACATCCTCCCGGATGAACTGCGCACCCCGCCGGAGAATGTTGCCATTCAACGCGCCGGTGAGCCCCCGATCCGGCGTCAGCAGAATCAGGCCGGCGTTCTCCAAGGGCCGTTCTGCCAATAGTGGGTACCGCTGCAACTCCTCGGCGTCCATTTGCTGCGACGACAGACCGGCGATGAACTCGCGAAGCCGCTCGCTGTATGGGCGGGACGCGGTCACGCGGTCCTGCGCGCGTCGCATCTTCGACGCCGCCACCATCTCCATGGCGCGAGTGATCTGCGACATGTTTCGGACACTGCGGATCCGGCGCCGAATTTCTCTTGGGCTTGCCACTGCGCCTTATCCTTCCTGCCTAGGCGGTCTGTGTCGCTTCCTCGAGGCTGGCATCCGCCGTGGCGTCGTCCTCCTCCCCGAAGTCGTTCGTGTCCTTGAACTCCTTCGTCACCCGCTCCAGCCGCTCGACGACCTCGTCGGTCAGCCGCTTCTCGGTGACGATGGACTCCAGCAGGTCGCTGTGCGAGGTGCGCAGGAACTCGAGGTACTGCGTCTCGAACTCGCGCACGCGGTCCACCGGCACATCATCGACGTAGCCGTTGGTGCCCGCCCAGAGAATCGCAACCTCCTCCTCGACCGGCAGCGGGTTGTACTGCGGCTGCTTCAGGATCTCGGTCATCACCTGGCCGCGCTCGATCTGCCGGCGCGTGGAACGGTCGAGGTCGCTCGTGCCGAACTGCGCGAAGGCCGCCAGCGAGCGGTAGTTCGCCATGTCGAGGCGGAGGCTGCCGGCGACCTTGCTCATTGCCTTGATCTGCGCGGCGCCGCCGACACGGGAAACCGACAGGCCGGTGTTGATGGCCGGGCGGATACCCGCGTAGTAGAGGTCCGACTCGAGGTAGATCTGGCCGTCCGTGATCGAGATCACGTTGGTCGGGATGTACGCGGAGATGTCACCGGCCTGCGTCTCGATGAGCGGCAGCGAGGTCAGCGAGCCGCCGCCGAGGTCCTCGTGCATCCGGGCCGAGCGCTCCAGCAGGCGGGAGTGCAGGTAGAAGACATCGCCCGGGTAGGCTTCGCGTCCCGGCGGGCGGCGCACCAGCAGCGACACCTGGCGGTAGGCCTGGGCGTGCTTGGTGAGGTCGTCGTAGACAATCAGGGCGTCGCCGCCGTTCTCCATGAACTCCTCGCCCATCGCGGTGCCCGCGAACGGCGCGATGTACTGGAGCGGCGCCGGGTCGGCGGCCGAGGCGGCGACCACGATGGTGTGATCCATCGCGCCGTTGTCCTCGAGCACCTTCACCATCTGCGCAACCTGTGCCTGCTTCAGGCCGATCGCGACGTAGATGCACTTCACGTCGCTGTCGCGCTGGTTGATGATCGTGTCGATCGCGATCGTGCTTTTGCCGGTCTGCCGGTCACCCAGGATCAGCTGGCGCTGGCCGCGGCCGATCGGCGTCATGGCGTCGATCGCCTTGATGCCGGTCTGCAGGCCAGTATCCACGTCCTGGCGCTTGATCACGCCCGGCGCGATGCGCTCGATGTCGCGCGTCTTCTCGGTGTGGATCGGGCCCTTGCCGTCGATCGGCTCGCCCAGCGCGTTCACCACTCGGCCCAGCAGCGCGTCGCCGACCGGCACCGAGGCGACCGCGCCGGTGGTGCGGACCTCGTCGCCCTCTTCGATATTGGTGTAGTCGCCCATGACGATGACCGCCACGGAATCCTCCTCGAGGTTGAGGACCAGCCCGCGGGTGCCCGTCTTGGGGAACTCCACCAACTCGCTCTGCATCGCCTTGGTGAGGCCATGCACGGTTGCGACGCCGTCACCAACACTGATCACCTGACCGACATTGGTGATGGTGGCGTCGTCGGAAAATCCTTGGATCTGCTGCCTGAGCAGATCGCTGATCTCGGTCGCGCGTACCGCCATGATCGCTCCAGTTCTGCGCGACATGAGCGCCGCTTCGCGCGGTTCCTGTCTGCGCCCCTATGTGTACCAACCATCACCGGCCCCATCGGACCGGGTCGCCTCGTTCCTGACCGGGGTCAGGAAGCCTTCAGCCGCGCCCGCATCCGGCGGAGCCGGGTCTGGACGCTGCCGTCGATCACCTCATCGCCGATTCGGGCGATCAGGCCGCCGATGATGTCCGGATCCGTGTGCATCCGGAGCTGGACCCGCTTGCCGACGAGTTCGCCGATGCGCTCGCGCACCGCCTCCTGCATCGACGGATCGATCGCCTCGGCGGTCGTCACGTCGGCAAGGACAATCCCCTGCTCGGCGAGGAGGGCTTCGTCGAAGCCCTGCACGATTTCGGGGATGATGTCGACCCGATGGCGCTCGATCAACAGGTGCGCGAGGTTGCGGGCTTCGGGCTGCGCCTCCGTCAGGACGACGTCGACCGCCTGCTTCTTCCTGGCGTCCTGGACGCTCGGGTTCTGGAGATAGGCGAGCACCGTCTCGTCCCGGGCGATGGCCTCGAATCGCTCGAGGTCCCCCTTCCAGGCGTCGAAGCTTCCGTTCTCCCGAGCGATCTCGACGATCGCCTGAACGTAGCGCTTCGCTGCTCCGCTTGCCATCGCTCGTTCGCTCCCTGTTCGTTGCGTGCCTGCGCGTCAGTACGCCGGAGGCCCGTGGCAGACGGACCGAGCCGTCTCTACCATACCGCCTTCCGCGTGCCAGGTATGTGCTACGCCGTCCGCGACTCGGTTGCCGCCTCGGCGAGGGTTTCCTCGATCAGTCGCGCCTGCGCGGAAGGATCGAGCTCCCTCCGGACGATGCGGCCAGCTGCGAGCACCGCCAGGTCCGCAACCTCGTTGCGCAACTGCTGGCGTGCCTGATCGGTCTCCTGGCGCAGCGTGCCGCGGGCGCGCTCGAGGTACTCATCCGCCTGGGCGGCGGCCTCCTCGCGGGCCCTCGCGATCATCTGGTCGCCGTTGGTCCGGGCGGTGGAAACGATATTCTGCGCCTCGCGGCGCGCCTCCTGCAGGACCTGCTCGTTCCGGGCCTGCGTTTCCTTCAGCTCGGCCTGCATTCGCTCGGCCGCTTCCATACTCTCGCGAATATTGCCCTGCCGCTCATCGAGCAGATGGGTGATCGGCCCGACCGCGAACTTCCACAGGAGGGCAATGAAGATAATGAACGCGATCATCTGGATCAGCAGTTGCCATCCATTGATCCCGAGATCCGCCAGCATTCGCCACTCCTTCGCGTGATGCCCCCGCGCTGGGAGCCCCGATCGCCTCTTCGCCCAACCCGGGTCCGGGCGGGAGCTCGCAACCGCGATGGTGGCACCCCGACGGCGCCACCATCGACAGGGTACGGGCCTAGACGAAGAGGATGATGATCGCGATAACGAAGGCGTAGATCGCGACGGCCTCGGCCAGCGCCGCACCGATGATCATCGTCGTGCGGATGTCGCCGGCGGCCTCCGGGTTGCGACCCATGGCCTCCATCGCGCCCCGCACGGCCATACCGATACCGAGCGCCGGACCGATGGCCCCGATGCCGATGGCGAACGCGGACGCGAAATACTGTACTGCCTCGACCTCTGTAATTCCGTCAAACACGTGACGTCTCCTCCTGTGGGCGCCTGTCGTCCTTTTTCGACAGCCCCGTCATTCGTTCCGGTGCAGGCAGCACTGGAGCTGCCTGCTGTTTCTCGAAAGAAACCTGCTCACCGAGCTCTCGCCACTCATTCTTCGCCCGGTCTGCCCGGGGAGTGGCCTGACTCGCATAGGTGGGTTAGTCGCCGGACACGGGCGCGGCCGCGTTCCGGTTCGAAGAGGATTCGACCGTCTCGTCGACCTGGCCCTCTTCGATGTGGCCATGCTCATCGTGGCCCGCGGTCGCCAGGGCGATGTAGATCAGGGTCAGCAGCGCGAACACCAGCGCCTGGATGGTTCCGAAGAGCACCTCGAGGCCGATGAACACCACCGGGAAGACCACCGGAATGATGGCGATCTTGATGGCGTTCGCCAGCGAGTACATCACCGCCAGCAGCACCTCGCCGGCAAAGACGTTGCCGAAGAGACGGGCCGCGAGCGAAACGATGCGCGAGAACTCGGAGATCACTTCGATCGGGAAGATGAAGGGCGGGTCGCCCATGTGCTTGATACGGCCGACCACGCCATGGGCGGAGATGCCGGCGACCTGCACGACGATGAACGTCAGCAGCGACATCGCCAGGGTCATGTTCAGGTCGGCGGTGGGAGGACGCAGAACCGGAATGGCGGAGCCATGCGCTTCCTCCTCCTCAGCCTCGTCTACATCGGTTTCCACTGCGACGGAACCGGTGGCATGCTCGGCACCTTCTGCCTCCGTTTCCGCTTCGGTCACCTCGTCGGCGCTTGGGTCCGCAAGCTCTCCCTCGTCGGGATCGACAGCCTCCTCGACGTGCGCCACCTCCTCATGATGCTCATAGACGATGGTACCGACGCCCGGCAGCAGGCCGGAGAAGTTGGCGAAGAGAATGAAGATGAAGATACCGGCGATGAGCGGGAAGATGCGGCGACCGACACGTCTGCCGGCGGTGCCCTCAACAAGGCCGAGGAGGAACTCGATGATCAGCTCGATCACCCCCTGACCGCGACCTGGAATCATTGATGCCTTGCGAGCGATCAGGCTGAAGACGACCAGGATGGCTGCCATCACCATGAACATGGTGAGCATCGAGTTGGTGACGGCAACCGGGCCTATCTCGAAGAGGGTTTCGGCCGCGATTTCTACGTGGACTTCCATGGATCAGGCGTCTCTCCTCACCGTTCCGGGCGCGGCACCCGCGCTCTGGCCGTCTTCACCGTGGCACACCGAGAGCCGCCCAGGACGGCGGTTGTGCCCTCATTGTACGCCGTCGCCCCTATCGGTGGGCTGTTTGCGGCGGCGCGGCTCCAGTTTCGATTCGAGCGTGCGCCCGATCGGGCCTGCCGGGCGATCCTTCCGGTCGATCAGTGTCAGCTCGTAGAGCTGGTACCCCGCCGCGAAAAGTCCGATTGCGACACCGATGAGCGTCAGCAACGGCGCTGTATCGAGGTACTGGTCGAGGAAGACCCCTCCGAGGATAAACACCAGGAGCGATGCCACAATCGAGCACCCGAGTCCTTGCGCTGGTCCCAGCGCGCTGAACTCCTTGATGTCCTCGGGGCCAAACGAGTTGGACACCCTCGCCCCTCCTCGCTTTTCCGATTGCGAATATTATCACAATCTCGATGCGAAACAACCAACGAGAGCCAACGACTCACCTGCTTCGTAGCATGGTGCCACACTGCCGGGTACGCTTCCCAACAATATGCCCGTCGCGCGGCCGTGGCAATCGGGTTCTCGGACTCTCCTGATGTGTCGCACGTCGGCACTGTGCCGGCCTGATACCATACCCGTACCCTCATGAGACGGACGCCATGACCGACGAGGCCCACGCCGGCGCTACCGCGGGCATCGAAACCACGGAGTCGCCATCGGAGATGACGCAAGGACGCGTGCTCCGGCTGGCCCTGCCGATCATCGGCGAGAACCTGCTGCAGACCACGGTCGGCGTGGTCGATACGCTCTTCGTCGCTGCCCTCGGAGCGGCCGCGCTGGCAGGCGTCGGCGTGGCGCTGGAGGTCGTCTTCTTCGCGATCGCGATTCTCAGCTCCATTGCCATCGGCGGCACAGTGCTCGTCTCCCAGGCGATCGGCGCCCGCAGCACGGAAAGCGCCAACCGGCTCGCCCGGCAAACCGTGCTCTGGGGCGCCATCCTCTCAGTGCCGCTGGCGGTCCTCGCCTACTCCACCGCCCCCGGACTCGTCGGGCTGTTCCATACCGAGCCGGAGGTCGCCGACCACGCCGTGACGTATCTCCGCATCATTGGCGGTACGATCGTCACCTTGCTGATGACCTTCGTCTGCGGTGCGGTGTTGCGTGGTGCGGGCGACAGCCAGACGCCACTACGGGCGTCACTCGTCGCCAACGTGGTCAATGTCTTCCTCGCCTACACGCTGATTTTCGGGAAGCTCGGCTTCCCGCGGCTTGAAGTTGCCGGAAGCGCGTGGAGCACCACGATCGGCCGAGCGGTCTCGGCGGGTATCCTACTCTGGTTCCTCTTCTCCGGCCGTCGGGCGGTCTCATTGGCAGGACGATACGGCTGGAGGCCGCAGGTGCGAACCGCACGCAAACTCATGACGATCGGTGTCCCGTCCGCCATCGAGCAGATGCTGATGTCGGCCGGATTCACCGCCATGATCGCGATCGTCGCCCTGATCGGCACCGACGCGCTCGCTGCGCAGCAGATCAGCTTCAACGCGCTCGCGATGGCATTCCTGCCGGGATTCGGGTTCGCGATCGCCGCCACGGCGCTGGTTGGCCAGAGCCTTGGGGCGCATGACCTAGACGCCGCGAAGACGGCCGCTCGGCTCTCGGCACGCTGGTCGCTCCTCTGGATGACAACCGGCGGTACCATCTACTTCATCTTCAGCGAGTCGATCCTGCGCATCTTCACCGACAACGAAAGCGTCATCGGTTACGGCGACGGCGCCCTGAAGGCGCTGGCGGTCAGCCTGCCGCTCTGGACCTTTTGGACGGTCTACGGGGGATCCCTGCGCGGGCTGGGCGATGCACGCACCCCAATGGTGGCCAGCGCTCTCTCGATGTGGCTCGCAGTCGGACTGGCGTACGTGCTCGTGCGGTGGTTTGACGGATCGCTAACCCTGGTCTGGGCGACGTTTCTCGTCACCAGCCCGATCGCTGCTGTGATCAACACGCTGATGTTCCACCGCCGGCTCCGGAAGACGCGCGATGAGGTCGCAGCTGGGCTGCCGCCGCCCACACCGGCCTGACTCGCCTGCATGCTGCGCTCCGACGCGCGTCCGGCGCTCTGAACGCTCCGGGGCTCCCAAGTCCTGCACCGTTGTCCTGCCGCTCAAGGCGTGAGCTCATCAAGGAACTGCCCCATGGCCCGGGAGTCGCCCAGTGTGACGCAGGGACTTGCCGTGGCAAACGCGGCCTCAACTCCGGCCATGACCCATCGGCGGGTACTCGGCTCGGTCATCCCGGTCATCGGCGAGAACCTGCTGCAGACCGGCGTGAGCGTAGTCGACACGATGATCGTCGCCGCGCTCGCTGCGACGGCGGTCGCCCTCACCTTTCCGACGTGCGGGTTTCAGTCTGTCTACGGAGGTGCCTTGCGGGCGACGGGTGAAGCTCGCACGCCGAGGTGGCCGACATCGTCGCGACGTGGCTGGCCGTGGGCATCGTCTGGGCGGGGGTACGGTGGGCCGATGCCGGGCCTACCTTTATCTGGCTAGCGATAGTCATCACCAGTCCAATCACGGCGATGACCGTGGGGATCGTGCGGCGCCGCCTGGCTGATCGGGCCGCCGCCCTGAACGAGGCAAAGACACCGCTGTAGCATGGCCGGCCGTGTCCCACCCATGCCGCTGTGATCAAAGGTTCCAAGGCAGATGCAGATAAAGAAGACCGACGGGTCCGCCCCTCCATGGGGCCTACCGAGCTGCCGGGCTGTCCGTTGGATTCCCGGACTCGCACGGTGCGAACGTCGAGGAAGTCGAGCTGTGGGACCCGGTGCTCCTCAAGCTGGCGTCACCACCAGCCATAGGGAATGTTGCGGTTGGGGTCGAGGATGGGATGACAGCCGCTGTTGAGCAATCGGTTGAAGCGGGCGATCAGCGCATTGATCTCGTCGCAGCTCAGCAATCCCTCGAAGTAAGATCGCAGCGCCCGCTCGTCGAGGCGCACACGGACGATGTCTGCCATCAACTCGGGCGACACCGGCTTGCCGACGAACTGCCATAGGACCGTCCGGAGCTTCGGCACCGCGTTGA
>DASYWL010000071.1:0-4478 GCA_035936055.1 Thermomicrobiales bacterium | reverse complement strand
CCCCAGGATGGTGACCTCGAACCAGACGAATCCCTTGTGCGCGATCACCGCCTGCAGCCCACTTGGTTCGGTGACGATCCCCCCGTCGGCGGTGTAGTGCATCAGCACCTCCTCGGTGCCGAGGCTGCCGTGCTCCTCATCGGCGACACAGGCGACAATCACATCGCCGCTGAGCCGCATGCGCCGGGCCCGTGCCGCGGCGATCATCGCAGTCGCCACCCCGCTCTTCATGTCGTAGGCCCCACGGCCGTAGAGGCGATCGCCGCGCACCTGCGGGTCGAGGGGATCTCCAGCGTACCCACCAAGCGAGACCGTATCATAATGCCCGTTGAGCATCAGCGAGCGGCCACCCCCGGTGCCCGGCGCGATCCCCACGATGGAGGGACGCCCGGGACGCGATTCCAGCCGCCGCGTCTGCAGGCCTTGGCCCGCCAGCCATCGCTCGCAGAAATCAGCGATTGCCGACTCCCCGGCGGCGCCGGGCACGAGATCGGGATTGACCGAATCGATCGCGACCAACTCAGCTGTGAGCCGAACCAGCTCGTCATCGTGCAATTCAATGCTCGTCGCCGGTGTCCTTCGCCCGATGGGCATGAGTGCGCATCCTCCTGTGAACGATAGGACCTCTCCCCGGCCGGTATTGTGGGGCAGTCCTGCGGCAGTGTCGACCAACTCCGGACACACCAACGGGCGGCTCTTTTCGGAGCCGCCCGTTGGTCGGAACCAGGCCTCTGCTGGCCTGCAGCGGGCCAGCCATCACGAATGTGCCCGTCTCAGACAGTGCTTACGCGGCGCGGAGCGCGGCCTCCACAACCAGTGGCGTCGTTGCCGGGCCACCACCAAGACGCGACGCAACCATCGAAGGATCGAGTTCATTGAAGGCAGGCACCCCGCCAACCTGGATAGATGCCTTCGCTTCGGTCAGCGCGTCGACCATGCCGGCCGGCTCAGCCGCGAGCAGGCTGAACTGGATCTGGCCGGACGCGGACACGGCGTCCGCGTAGATCAGCACCATCAGTGGCACGCCAGCGATCTCCGCTTGGTGCAGCGACCACGCCTTGCCCGGTGCCGCCGTCTCCATCGCCAGCTCGGTGACAGTGCTTGCCCCGATGTTGTCGAAGTAGACGTCGTTGAACACGGCCAGCGCAGTCGCCGCCTCGAGCCCCGCATTCTCCTGGGCAAGGAACCCGAAGAACTGCAGCGGTTCATCGGCCGCATCGAGAAAGAGGATTTCGCCCGGCGTGCTGTTCTCCGTATCCAGCACCCAGGCGTCGCTGTACCGGATCTCCATGCCGGCCACAGTCGCCGAGCCGCTCAACAGACCGGTTGGCGCCGCAGTGCTCGTGCCTCCGAGTGGCGGCAGGGTGAGTCCGCCCGGTGCCTGGGTTGGCGTCTCCGCCGCCTGGACGGTAGCTGTCGGGTTCAACGGTGGCAAGGTGAGGCCGCCAGGTGTCTGGGCCGGTGTCTCCTGCGGCTGAGCTGGAGTTTCCTGCGGCTGGGCCGGGGTTTCCTCGGCCGCGGCGATGGTCGTTGGGTTGAGCGGGGGCAAGGTCAGGCCGCCGGTGGTTGACGGTGTTGAGGTCGCCCCCGGCTCTGTCGCCGCCGGGCCGGAGGGACCGGCCTCTTGGGTGAACTCCTCGAGGTCCTCCGCGAGATCCTCCGGGTCCATCCCACTCAGCGGGGAACCGGTGCCGTTGACGTCGATGGTATCCAGCACCGCCTGCATCGCGATGTCGAACGATCCCGCCGGCGCCAGCAGCAGCGATACCTCTGCTCGTCCGGGCAGCATGGTGGGGTCCACAGCGATGAGCAGGCCGAACGGGACGCTATCCTGCGTCACGGCATAGAGCTGCCAGCTCAACCGGGTCTCGACGTTGTCGACAATGGAGGTCGTCCCACCGATCGTGACGATTTCCTGATTGCCATCGCCGAACTCGCTGAAGAACTCGCTTGCCCCGCCAGACAGCACCGCTGTGGCATCGAGATTTGGCTCATCATATTCGAGGTAGAGAAAGAGCGTGCCACGGAGCTCCTGATGGATGAGTAACAGGCCTTCGGGAACCGAGGGCTCTGATACCCAGACGTCGGAGTAGGTGATGGTGGAGTTGCCAACTGTTTGCGTCGTCACCTGCCCGGTTGCGGTCGTCTGTGCCAAGGTAGCTGACGGTTGCAGCACAGCGATCAGCACCAGCAGCAACGCCAGGGGCACTGCGAGCGCGGCCGTGAATCCACGTTCTCGCCTCATGGGGACTCCTTCTCTCACAGATTGGTTCGTGAATTGTTGATCGGGACTGAGATGATGACCCATAGCCATTCTCTCATAACTATCGGCGGATCGGACACGGCGTGGGCCACATGATGCTATCGAGCTAGTCGAGCACGATCCCGGCGACCAGTCACCAGCGCGCTGCGTGCCATGATGATCGCGAGTCGATCCGTCTGGGCGGTCCTTCACGTGAGCCGGATCACGGTTTTCAGGACTTCGGTCACCCCTCGGGCGTCGCCTGTGGCGTAGCGACCGGCGCTGGAAGGAACGCTTCGCGGTCGATGCCCCCGAGGAAGACCGGCTCGCCGTCGAGCAGGATCTGCTCCTGCGCCTCGGCGACCACCTCCGCGAACTCCGGGATCGCCGCGGTCAGCGTCGATACGACGAAGGTGTTGTCGTCACGCTCGGAGACCGTGAACACGGTGGCGAGCTCGACGCTGCCGAGATCATAGGCAAAGACCTTCCAGACAGCCCCGTCGTCCAGTTCGCCGGTGGCGACTTCCACTACGCTGCTGACGCCAGGGGTGCTCAGGAACGCCGTGGCGAAGACATCGAGTGCCTCGCCCGCATCATCGACCGTCTCATCCATCATTTCGGCGTAGGTGACGAGCTTGAGATCACCCGACTCCTCATCGACGATCTTCAGCGTCACGATCTCGTCCGACGACGCATCCTCGTCGAACTGCCAGGCGCCGAACCAGCTCACCTCGGTCTCTGCGATCGTGACTGACTGCTCGGCCGAGTCCGCCGGCGGGGCGCTCTCCTGGGCGATGCCGGAGGCAGCATGAGCAATCATGCTCGCCATCAGCACGACGATCGCGATCAGCTTGCGCCCCATCGTGTTCCTCCAGTGAATCGAAGCCAATGCCCCAGGCACATCAGGCAGCCTCTTGGACCGATGGTGTCAGGAGACGAGCAGCCGTGGAAGCGCCCTCGCGGTCGTCGTGAGTGCGAAGGCGCTTCTGGCTGAGCCAGCGGGATGCTACATGAGCAGCGTGAGGGTAACGAGGATCGGATCGACACCTTGGAGCAGCGACCTGCTGCGGTTCACGCTGAACTGCTCCTGCACCTCGATGAGCGTCAGCGTCATCTGGTCGACGTTCCCCGTGACGGAGGTCACCGCGTAGCTTCCATCCGACATCAGGGAGACCGTCACGAAGGTCGCCAGGTCGATACCCTGGTAGGTAAACCGGTGGAGCTGCCACTCGGTGCCGTTGTTGAGCGTGCCGCCATCGAGTTGGCGCGCATCGAACACCCCGAGACTTGAGACGAAGGCCTGCATGTAATTGTTGAGCGCCTGGCCGGATGTGGCTGCATTGAGGTCGTAGTACTCGGTACCCGACGAGCTTCATCGTGCCCGCCGCTTCGCTCATCTGCATGAAGCTGGCGTAGTCGTTCGACGAGTTGACGGTGTCGAGCGTCCACAGGCCGCTCCAGCCGATCTCCGTGGCGTAGACGAAGGTCGAGTCCTGCACCGGCGGCACGACCGAGACCTGGCTGCCACCCGGCTGTGCGCGTTGCTGGAGACCGAGGCCATCCACTCCCTGCAGCACGGCAACGCCGTCAAGGGTGAAGTCACGCTGGATGGCCGTGACCGAGTTGGCGAATGAGTTCGTCGGGGCGACCACGAAGTAGCCCAGCGGCTGTGCTCCCAGATCGCCATCAATGAAAACCGCGTAAAGGGTCACGCCATCACCGTTACCGAGCTCCCAGTGCACACCGTTCCGGCTGCCCACATCGACCGTGCCGTACGACAGCAGCTCCGAGGCGAAGCCATCGACGAAGATGTCTCGCAGCTCGGCACCCGAGACGGTGTTGGCGTACACGACCACGCCGAATTACATCTGGTTGCCCTCGAACACCAGGCCTTCGTAGTCGGGGCCGGCCAGGCTGGTCTGCAGATCGAGATACCAGTTGCCGGACCACCGCAACTGATGCCCACCGGGATCGAGCTGCTCGCTGTCCGTACCGACCTGCGCGGACACAAGGGGAGTTGGCACCATGAACAGGATCATGGCGAGAAGAAATGAGAACCGACGCATGTTTGCTCCTCGGGATATGTGATTGTGGTGTTACCAGATGGGACCCATGCGCACTCCGTGACAGGTCACGGTCGTGCAGCAACTCATCATAGGTCGGGATTCCATCCAGGCCCATACGTCATTTGACGGATTTCATGTTCGCGCTCGATACACTAGGCTCTACGCAAGAC
>DASYWL010000070.1:0-1995 GCA_035936055.1 Thermomicrobiales bacterium | reverse complement strand
GCCCATCACCGTGGGTCAGCGGTGGGTCGTCGAGCGCACCATCGCCTGGACGAACGCCCACAAGAAGCTCGTCTGGTGCACCGAGCGCCGGGCCATTGTCGTCGCCTTCTGGATCGCCTTCTCGGCGGTGCTCATCATCGTGGGCCGCCTTGTGCGGGAAGGCTGGATGCGCTACCGCCGGGACCGGCGCCCGCGCCGAAGACCGTGATGCCGAGCCTATTGGCGCAAGCTCTAAGTGTCTCGCGTGGGAGTCACGCGCAGGTTTTATGCTTACCTTTATTGTAGCATGAGGCATATTCTAGGCGTATCGCCGAAGGTCAAAGGGACGTCAGGCCATGAAGATGCATCTGCCGATCGAGGCGCGTCTGCGTAACACGGAGTCGGCCCTCCGTAAGGCGCAGGAGCGACACCGGCTCGCTCTCCGGGCTGGTGGGCTGGGCTCATGGGAGCTGGACCTGAGCACGATGACGCTGGAGACCTCGGAAGGGTGCAAGGTGAATTTCGGCCTCGCCCCCCACGACGAGCTACCCTACAGCCGGCTGATGGAGATGATGCTACCGGAGGACCGGCCCGCCATGCAGGCGTCCGTGAAGCGGGCGGTGGAAACCGGCGAGGGCTATCAAGCCGAGTATCGGATCCGACGACCGAATGGGCAGATCACCTGGATTGCTGCCTACGGTCGGCCGTTCTTTACCGCCGATGGTACGCCTGAGATCATGTTGGGCACCACGCAGGACATTACTGACCGCAAGCATGCCGAGGCAGAACGAGAGCGGCTGCTCGCCGAGGCACACGCCGCCCGAGACGAGGCCGAACGAGCGGTGCACATGCGGGATGTCTTCCTCACAATGACCGTCCACGACTTGCGCACTCCCGTCACCGCCATTCGCGGCCGTGCCCAGCTGCTGCAGCGACGACTGGCGAAGATGCAACTCACCGCTGATGACCAGCAGCATATCGAAGAGGGGCTGAACTGGCTGGAAGCCAGCACGACCCAGATGGAAGCCATCCTGGCTGAGTTGCAGGACGTTGCGCTGCTCGAGATCGGCCGACCGCTGGAGCTGAAACTTGCGCCTGCCAACCTGGTGGCCCTGGCGCGCTCATCCATCGAGCAGATCAGGTCGCAAACCGACAACCACCACATCTGTTTCGACACGCCCCACGAGCAGCAGTTCGCCGCCGTCGACGCCACCCGAATCGGCCGGGTAATCGACAACCTGCTGTCCAACGCCATCAAGTACAGCCCGGAGGGTGGCCGTGTGACGATCTCACTCGGGACGGATCCGGAGTGGGCGGTCCTGTCCGTGAGCGATGAGGGTGTGGGTATTCCGGCGGGTGAGCACGAGCTCATTTTCCAGCGGTACCGGCGAGGGACGAATGTGACCAAGCGCTTTGAGGGAATAGGGATCGGGCTGGCTGGAGCCAGGCAGATCGTTGAGCAGCACAAGGGCAGCATGCACGTGGAGAGCCAGGAAGGGCAGGGCAGTACCTTTACCGTGCGGCTCCCTATTGGCGCAGGCTCTTAGTCTGGGGCGGAACCAACCTGGCCGACCTTGCCAACCTTGCGGAACGTGATGGCAGGGGCTTCACCGGCGGTGACGCGCTGGCGGGCGGCGGAGATCGCCCGCTGGAACAAGGGTTCGTCCTTGAGATTCCGGACACCGTGCGCGCTGGCAACCGCCGACATCGCTCGGATCGCGGCCATATGGTGACGGTACTCCGGTCGGGTACCTGACCCGCCGAACGACCGCCGCATGCCTGTGATGCTCGTGTAAAGCGAGCCGAGCAGCCACGAGTGCGTCAGGTCGTGATCCTCGGCGATCGAGTAGCCGATTCCCGAGAGGATGAGCCCGAGCTGAAGCGGGAACGTCGCCTCGACGTCGCGGTAGTGCACGCTGATCGCGCCCGTGGCCCCGCCCGCCTGTGCCGTTTCGATCGTTGAACGCACGGCGGCGACGCTGTCGAGATGGATCTCGCCGGCGGGCTGTCCGGGAA
>DASYWL010000069.1:0-9856 GCA_035936055.1 Thermomicrobiales bacterium | reverse complement strand
GGGCTAGAGACGCTCGAACCGCTCAACCCTGAGCACGAATACCGTCGCCCCGCCCACCGGCACCTCCACCGGCGCCGGCATCAGGCTCTCGCCGGGCTCGACGATCGGCATGAGCGGATTGACGAAGTGCGTCCGGGAGTGACAGTTCTCCTGGATAATTGCCTGCACAGATGTGACCTCGTGGTCCTCCACGCCGATCAGCAGGGTGACGTTGCTCTCCCGCAGGAACCCACCAGAGCTGCTGATCTGCGTCGCCCGATAGCCCGCGGCCGTCAGGGCCGACAGCAGTTCGCTGACGTCCTTCCCCTGAACCACCGCAATGACGAGTTTCATGACGTGCTCACACCTGACACTGGCCGCCAGCCTGTTCGAGCGAGAAACCGAGTGACGACTGCACCGCCTGACAGACCATCGTGAATACAGCATCCGTTGGCTGCGTCGCGTCGATCACCGTCCACCCTTCAGGATCTCGTTCGGCCAGCAACCGGTACGCGGCAGCGACCCGCTCGTGAAAGGCCAGACTGGCGCGATCGATGCGATTCACCGACGTGGTATCGCGGTGCCTGCGCGCCAGCCCGGCTGCCGCCGGCACATCGAGCAGAACGCGGAGATCGGGTACCAGGCGATCGGTCGCGATCCGCTCCAGGCACCGGAGGTCACCTTCCGCCATGCCGTGCCCACCACCTTGGTAGGCCAGTGTTGAATCGGCATAGCGATCGCACAGCACAACTGCCCCCCGGTCAAGCGCCGGGCGAATGACCTCGTGAACATGCTGGACACGGGCGGCAGAAAGCAGGAAGGCCTCCGTCTCGGGGAGCATAGCATAGCCATCCGACTCGAGGAGGACGCGGCGGATGGCGTCACCAACGGGCGTCCCGCCTGGCTCGCGGGTGGCGACAACGTCATGACCGGCCCGCACGAGGACATCGGCGAGTCGGCGCATCTGGGTCGATTTCCCTGCCCCCTCGGGGCCCTCGAACACGACAAACGTGCCGGCACTCACTACTGCGCGCCCTGCCGGTAGATCTCCACGTGGCGGAAGGGATCCTTGCCTCGACTACGGGACGCGAGATTGTACCGCTCGGCGAGCTCGTGCTGCTTGCGGCGAATGCCGACCGACTGCGGTTCCAGCGACTCGGGCGGGCCGCCATCGATCACCCGCAGGATCGCAGATTCCGCCTCGTTCAACGCATCCATCATGCGGTGCTCGTTACCACCGTTGAACCCGGCCGGCACCGTCGATGGCGCGAGCTCCGTCTCCTCCTCGATCTCGATGCCGGGGAAGAGATTGCGCAACACGTCATCCAGCTGGGCCGCCGAATTGGAACGACTGACGTAAACCGGCGTGCCAGTCGTCTCCGCGTTCCGCAGCAACTCGGGCTTGCGCCTGAAGACATTCTTGAGCGTCACGATCAGGTCGGCGTCGCGGGCATCCTTCACAAGCTGCGCCGGATAGCGGTTGCGCGTGATCGACTGATGCAGTCGGTTGCGGCTCACCCCGTACGGGAAGACGCGCAGCGGCTTATCCCTGGTGCCACGACCCCGACTGAACGGGCTGCGCGGATCAACCGGCGCCGGCTCGCTCGTCTCCTGGACGGACTGCCCATTGGCGGTCTCGGTGAGATTGTGGCGGACAGCGGCCTCCTGAGCACGCGGTGCCCGGGGCGAAGATCCGAAATCGACGTCGCGGCTGCCACGCTGACCCGCACTGGCATTTCCCGCGATCGAGGTGAGCGACGGACCGCCAGATCCCGACGACGACCGGCCGGTTGGATCGCGGCGCGCGTCATCACCGGAAGCCGACTCGATCGTGCCATCCTCGCGCCGCCGACGCTTCTCGCTCGGTGGTGTGACGCCACGCAGGATCGAATCGACCGTCGCGGCAACATCCCGGTGGACGATCACCTCGTCGCGGTCGACGATCTCGACCATTGCCGAGAAGGTCGGCGGCGCCTTGCGCTCCAGGATTGACTTCTGCGTGCCGCGGCGGCGCGCCTCCTCGTCGGAAAGCGTGACGCTCTGGATACCCCCGACCAGGTCGGAGAGCGTGGGGTTGAGCATGAGGTTCTCGAGCGTGTTACCATGTGCCGTGCCGATCAACTGGACGCCGCGTTCGGCAATCGTGCGAGCGGCGCCGGCCTCGAGTTCGGTGCCGATCTCGTCGATCACGACGACCTCGGGCATGTGGTTCTCCACCGCCTCGATCATCACGGCGTGCTGGGCCTCGGGTGTCGGGACCTGCATGCGGCGAGCACGCCCAATGGCCGGGTGCGGGATATCCCCGTCGCCGGCGATCTCGTTGCTCGTATCGACGATCACGACGCGCTTCCGAAGGTCGTCCGCGAGCACGCGCGCCGTTTCGCGGAGCATCGTGGTCTTGCCGACGCCCGGGCGGCCGAGCAACAGGACGCTCTCGCCGGACTCGACCAGATCGGTGATGATCGCGATCGTGCCGTAGACAGCGCGACCGACACGGCACGTGAGGCCAACGATGTCCCCGGTGCGGTTGCGGATCGCCGAGATGCGGTGGAGCGTGCGTTCGATCCCGGCACGATTGTCCGCGCCGAAGTGCCCGATGCGGTCCGCCACCGCGTTGAGATCCTCGCGGGTGACCTCGAAGTCATCCAGCGTGATCTCGCCCTGCTGGTAGCGCATCTCAGCGGGACGACCAAGGTCCATCACGACCTCGATCAGCCCACCGTCGACATGCATGTTCTCGTGCTCGCGGATCGCTGCGGCGATGCGCGAGGGCAGAACGGCGAGCATGTCGGTCAGGTTATCGGTTACTGCATACTCCGCCCCGACATGCTGCACTGTAGGTGGTGTATGGATAGCAGTACTCAAGTGTTGTTGTACCTTCCTCTGTCCCGACCGCCAGCGGCGGTCTCCAGCGACGTCAGCGGGGATTTGCGCCGTGGTCGGGTCCGACGAGCGTCAGGCGGGATTCCCCCACTCCACCGGTCCGGTCACACTCATACCGGCACCGCCAAATCCAGGCACGCGGGCGCGCTGGTCCTCGGCAGCTGCGGGAGCACCGAGATCGACAGCGACGATGTACGATCGCGCGGGCACGGTCGTGTAGCAGACCCAGGCTGTCTGGTCACCGACGTGCCTGAACCCGGCCTCCTGTACGGGCTGATGCAACTCCTGGGCGTACCCCGGAATGACGACGACACACGGCACGCCGTGCTGTTGCTGGGCCTCGGACACAACCGCCGAGATCAGATCCGGCGCCAGCGTCCGAAGAAGCGGGTCAATGAGAAGATCGATACGCACCACGCCGGGATCGATTTCGGTCGAGACCCGGGCGTACCCTCTGACCCGGCCGTGGTCCTCGATCACCCAGCCGCTAGAGCGGCGGGTGCCCGGCCGGAGTGGCCGGGACCGTTCCCATGTCCGGCTGGTCACCGCCTCGGCGTACTGGACCTGTCGCGGCACGACATCGAGATAGAGCTGATGAATACCCCAGACGTCCGCCGGGTGCACCCGCCGGACATAGGGCGCGCCGGATGGCCTGCCGGGTCGATCATCAGCGAGCACGTAGACGAATTCGGTGACAAAGGGTACGAAGCCAGCGCGCCGCATCGCACTGTCTACCGTCGGGTCTCCAGGCAACCGGGCCAGCACGCGTCTCGCGCCAGCCTCGCCGGCATCCTTGACACCGGATCGCAGCGCTGTATCCAACGCGGCGCCGTCCTCGGGATTGCAGGCAACCAGCGCTTCCAGCTGCCAGCGCCAATCCGGGGCCAGCACGCGAAACGCCGCCGCCGCGGCCAAACAGCCGGCTCGTCGGGAGACCCGCATCCGAACGTTTCCCCGAAAGAGTCCGAGCCGCTCGCGGATGGCGCGGTCGGCGAGCCACTGTGCCGAGTGATCTCGTCGGGCGAGATCGAGCGGGAACCGGGGCGCGGTGACAAGCGCCGGGAGATCGGACAGCGCTGGACGCCCTGCCGTCAGGTCGGGATCGTAGCCGGGAGCATAGCGCGGGGTGCTGGCGCGGCTTTCGCCGGGCTCCCGCCGGCCGGTGGGTGACAGGAGGTGGAAAGGCGCCCGCTGGGACGAGCGAGTGATAACAGAACGGTGGCGATCGATCGTCGACCGCGGCGTCTCAATCATTGTCTCTATAGTAGCCTGTACGGCCACCTTGCTCAATAGCCCGGCTACAGCTCTCGCCTCCCGCTCAACGCCCGACCGAGCGTCTGGTCATCGGCGTACTCGAGATCCCCACCTACCGGCAGGCCGCTCGCCGGCCGTGTGACACGGATACCCATCGGGGTCAAAATCCGATGCAGATAGGTTGCCGTCGCCTCGCCCGGGAGATCCAGGTTGGTGAACACGATGACTTCGTCCGGAAGACGCTGCTGGACACGGTCGACCAGCTCCTGAATGCGCAACTTGTCCGGTCCGATTCCGTCAACCGGTGAGACGGCGCCATGCAGGACGTGGTAGCGACCCTTGTACTCATGCGTGCGCTCGATCGCGACCACGTCGAGCGGTTGTTCGACGACGAGAATTCGGTTCTCCCTACCCTCGTTGGCGCAAATCGCGCAGGGGTCGATGTCGGTCGTGTTGAAACAGACCGAACAGAGCGTGATGCGCTCCTTCACCTCCAGGATCGCCTCGGCCAGACCGAGGGCGTCATCCTTCGGCGTCTTGAGAATGTGGTATGCGAGCCGCGAGGCGGTCTTGGGACCAATTCCCGGCAGCTTCGACAGCTCGTCAATCAGTCGGCTGACCGGCTGGGCTGTCACACCCGTTCGCGGTTGCAACGCCATAGTTAAGAGTCATCCTTTCGATAGTATGAGCGGTATCCAACCGCAACATCCCATAATACCACATCCACGCTGCCCGAAGTGGCCAATGTTGTGAATAGATCAAGACCGTCCTCACTCCTCCCCAATGGTAGAGACTCGAATGAACCAGCCATGACAACGATTGCTTTTTGGCCTCTTGGCTGATAAATTGAAGGCTGTGTTTCATTCGTCCGTCCAACAGTGGTGTGGCCGGCGTCGGTTCGGAAGCGCCGTGGAATGTCCACAGTATCTGTCGAATGAACGCACGCGATCGCTACCAAGAGGAGGGTCGACAACGTGCAGTTCGAGGACAAGACGTTACGTTGCAAGGAGTGCGGCGACCACTTTACGTGGACTGCAGGTGAGCAACTCTTTTACAGGGAGAAACAACTCATCAACATTCCGGCTCGCTGCCCGAAGTGTCGCGGGACGCGCAAGGCGAAGCTGGGACTGCCCGACCGTGCGATGACCGAGGTCGTATGTGCGGACTGTGGCCAGACGACAACCGTTCCATTCGTTCCGAGAAATGGCAACCCGGTCTTCTGCTCGATGTGCTTTGAGCGGAACAGGCAACGCGAACGGACAGCAGCCAACGAGCAGGAACTGGCGACATCAGGGAGTCACCAGACGTAGACCGTCGATCACGGTTATCGTGAATCAATGCACCGCCGCCGGAGATATCCGGCGGCGGTCTGCCGTCGCCGCTGGAGCGACGCAGAAACGTTCAACCGCGGCGTGCAGCTCCTGCGCCGCTACTCATCCTCGAATCCGACAAGCACCGGTCGGCCCTTGGCACCGTCGGCCGGCCCGATGACGCCATCCGCCTCCATCTGCTCGATAATCCGCGCAGCCCGGTTGTAGCCGATGCGCAACCGACGTTGCAGCATCGACGCCGACGCCAGTTTCTGGCTCCGCACCACCCCCAACGCCTCCTCCATCAACGGGTCTTCGTCATCGTCATATCCGCCGCCGCTCTCCGTTTGCACCTCATTGGTCGGTAGGTCGAGCCACTCCTCGTCGTACTGGGGCACCGGCGACACCGTGTGCCAGTGGTTGACGATCGCCGCGACCTCGTCTTCGATGAAAACGCCCTGGATACGGACTGGCTTGGCGGCATCGCCTGGCAAGTACAGCATGTCACCGCGTCCCAGCAGGCGCTCGGCACCGGGTTGGTCGAGCACCACCCGGCTGTCGGTGTTGGACGAGACCGCGAAGGCAATGCGTGCTGGGACGTTCGCCTTGATCAGCCCCGTAAGCACGTTCACTGACGGCCGCTGTGTGGCGATGATGAGGTGGATGCCGGTGGCGCGCGCCATCTGCGTCAGCCGCGCGAGCAGCGTCTCGACCTCGTCGGAGGTTGTCATCATCAGGTCAGCGAGCTCATCGATGATCACAACCAGGTACGGAATCTTCTCCGCTGTCTCGTCGTTGGCCGTCTTCTTTCGGTAGCCATCGAGGTTCCGCACGCCTAGCGACTTGAAGAGCTCATAGCGCCGATTCATCTCCTTGAGCACCATCCTCAGCGCCCCGACCACCTTCTCCATTTCGGTGACGACCGGGCAGAGCAGATGCGGCACACCGTTGAAGCCGGTCAGCTCGACCATCTTCGGATCAATCATCAGCATGCGGAGCTCGTCTGGGCGCTTCTGCATCAGGAAGGTGCAGATCACCCCGTTCAGACAGACGCTCTTGCCGGAGCCTGTCGCACCGGCAATCAGCAGGTGCGGCATCTTGGCAAGATCGCCGACCACGGCGCGCCCATTCACATCCCGTCCGAGCGGTAGTGGCAGCTTGTACTTGCCGGTCTGGAAAACCTGCGACTCCAGCACCTCACGGAGGCCAACCGTCGCGATCTGCTTGTTCGGAATTTCGACGCCGACGCGCGCCTGGCCGGGAATTGGCGCCTCAACGCGCACAGACTGGGCTGCCAGCGACAGGGCGAGGTCGTTGTGCAGCTCACTGATTCGGCGCACCTTCACGCCGTTGCCCGGCTCCAGTGCAAACTGGGTCACGGCAGGACCAGGATTGATCTCGCGGACGCGCGCCTGCACCTTGAAGCTCCGCAAGGTCTCCTCAATGACCTTCGCCTTGACCTCGAGCTCCTGCTTGTCCGGCACAACCTGATCGTAATACGAAAGCAGGCGAGTATCCGGCAGTGGCGGCGGCTCGTCATCCTCGACCGGCTGGGTCACGACCCTGGGCATCTCTTTGGCTGACGACTTGGCCGGCGGCGAGGACGGCTTCGGGATGTTGATGATCCGCTGGACCGGCTCGGCGTCAACGACCGGCAGCGCCTTCTTCACCTTCTTTCGACGCTTGCCACTGGTCACCTCGCCGCCAATCACCGGCTTCCGCGGCTCCTCGGCTTTTGGGCGCCGCTTGGGCCGCAGGCGCCGAATGTCGCGCTCAAGCGTCTGGATGTCGGTGTCGGCCAGCAGGAAGACCGAGACAACGCCGATCGCCAGCAGCACCAGCCCGGAGGCAACGAACCCGAGCGCGCCCTCGACGATGTCACCGATGAACCTGCCCACCTCGCCGGCCCGTTCGGGACCATCGAAAGACATCAGGCCGAGAATCGCCGTCGCGAACATGATGCCGCCGATGTAATGGCGAAAGAGCAGCACCGGCTGCCCGTAGTTGGCAAACGCCCGGATGGCAGTCAGCGCCAGGAAGACCGGCACCAGCGGCGCTGCGTCACCGAGCAGTGTTCGGAGTGCGCTGGACCACCACGAAATGATTGCACCGTCGCCCGCGCCGCGACCGAGCGCCCATGAGGTGACCAGTGCCAGGATCACGAGCGCGACGCCGAGGATCTCGCGACGCAGCCGCTCGGATATTTCGACGGCGGGCACGAGGCCACTGACAAAATCACGGGTAGCTCGGTACCAGCGTCTGACAACGGTGCCTTGCGACTTCTTCCTGCGCGAAGGCGAGCTGGATGAGGAACGGCCCGGAGCTCCACCAGAGCGTGATCGGATTGCGGCCATTACTCTCCCCTTTCCAGTACACGCGGGTACAACGGAATGCCGCCGTACGGCGCCAACGAGTCGGCAAAGCTCCACCTGTGGCAGGCAGGAGTGTACGGACACTAGTATACACGCCGATGCGGTCGTGTGTCAGGGGTGTTCGTCCAATGATATCGGCACCGGTTCGGGAGCCACCGGAACACCCGACAGCCTGTAGACCCGGGTTCAGATACCGCGAACGCCAAGGCGAGCTGCTGAGGGACAACGAAGAGATGTCATGCCTGTCGCCATGTATCTGCAACGTAATCGGCGCGTCGACAAATCTCTTGGATGATTGATACGGAGGCTCGCGCGTTGACGACCGGGACGCACGAAATCCTTCAACTCCGGCCAGGGATCAGGATGACTACACTGATGGCTGTCCTGCCCCTATGAGACGTCGAGGATGATCGGCTGGATCTTCGGGCGACGACGGTGCCCCCGATAGATGTAGGACGCGGCAATGCTCGCCACCCGTTTCTCCAGCCGCGCGGGATCGTTCGTCCCCTTCTCCAGCATCCCTTCAATCGACTCCCGAAGCGCCACCATCATCTCGCCGCGCACGGCGTCCTCGAGCTGCATCAGCAACCCAGTAGCCGTGATTGCTGGCTCCCCGGCGATCCGCTCGCCCACCAGGTCGACGGGCACAACGATGGTAATGATTCCCTCGTTGGCCATCTGGCCGCGCTCGGACAGCGTCTCCGCATCAACCGTGTTCATCGTCCGCCCCTCGACGAAGATCCGTCCGGTCTCGATGTGGTCGGTCACTGCTACCTGTCCGCCGGAAAGCGTCACCACATCGCCCAGCGCGACCATGTGGATGCGCTCGTCGGGGATGCCGGCCTCCCGGGCCAGATCCGCGTAGAGCGCCAGATGCCGGAACTCACCATGCGTCGGCAGCACGTGTCGCGGCGTGGTCATCTCGATCATCCGCCGCAGCTCGTCCCGGCTGGCATGTCCCGAGACATGCACATGCGCCCGCGCCGAGTAGATCACCTCGGCTCCCTGGTGAAAGAGCTGGTCGATGATCCGGTAGACCGATGTCTCATTGCCGGGGATCGGTGTCGCCGAGAGGATAACCATGTCCTTGTCGTGGACCCGGATCTCGTAGTGCTCCTGATTGGCGATTCGGCTCAGCACGGCCATCGGCTCGCCCTGGCTCCCTGTAACGACATAGACGACCTCGTCCTCTGGCAGGTTGTGGGCATCGCGGTCGTCGATCAGCACGTTGTCAGGATCATGCAGGTACCCCAACTCTTGGGCGATGGCGACATTTCTGGTGAGGCTACGGCCGAGTGGCGCGACCCGCCGACCGTAGCGACCAGCGACGTCGATCACCTGCTGGATACGGGCGATCTGCGAGGCAAAGGTGGCCACGATGATCCGGCCGGGCGCGGCGGCGAAGACAGCGTCGAAGGTCTCGCTGATCACTGCCTCCGACGGCGTCGCGCCGGTCGACTCGATGTGGACACAATCGGAGATCAGCAGCTCGACGCCACGCTTGCCGAAGGCCTCGATCGCGCCGTAGTCGGTCGGCTTGCCGTCCACCGGCGTCGGGTCGAACTTGAAGTCGCTCGTATGGACAATCAGGCCGGCAGGCGTCTGGATGCCGAACCCGACGGCATCGGGGATGCTGTGGGTGACGCGGAACGGCTCGATACGCAGGCTACCGGCGTCGAGCACCGGCCGCTCGTCAGGATCGAAGACCTTCACCTCGGTTTTCTTGTCAAGCCTGGCTTCCTGCAGCTTGCCCTGGATGAGACCGGCACTGAGTCTGGTGGCGTAGATCGGTGCGCCGATCGCCTCCCAGAGATATGGCAGCGCGCCGATGTGGTCCTCGTGTCCGTGGGTGATGTAGATGCCGCGGATCTTCTCGCGTCGCTCGCGCAAGTAGCTGACATCCGGCAACACCACGTCGACTCCGTGCTGCGTCTCGTCGGGAAACCCGAGCCCGAAGTCAATGACGGCGATGTCGTCATCCGTCTCCACCAGCAGGACGTTCTTGCCGACCTCCCCCATCCCGCCGAGAAAGATTGCCCTCGCCTCGCCACTGCCCGT
>DASYWL010000068.1:0-15621 GCA_035936055.1 Thermomicrobiales bacterium | reverse complement strand
TCCTGACGGGTAACGGCGACCCGCGGACCTGGAGCCGCTCCGCCTGGCTTTCCGACCTCATCCCGCATCTCGCTTACGGCCTCGTCACCGCGGCCGTGCTGGAGCGCAGGTAGGTGGCGTGGGTCCGAAGCCAGCCTCGCGTCGCGGCATGCGACGAGCAGGGGGCGGGCCCTCCGATCCGGTACATACTGCTCGGTGGGCGGATCGGCGCATCGACCTTGTTGGGATACCTTCGGACGCTGGCGGAGTTCGGGATCTGGGTGCTGGCAGTGCCTCTGCCGGCGCGACTCCTCTCCCGTGCTGGCGCATACCGGATGTCCGCACGGTACCACCGGATGTCCGCACGGTACCAGCGGTGGTGGGCACGCGGGCTCGCGCGTGCGATCGACATGCGCATCGAGATCACGGGTCTGGAGCATGTCGGGGATGCGGCGTATGTCGTCACGCCACTCCATGAGGGGCTCGCGGATGCGCTCGCGCTGCTCCATCTGCCGGTGCCGCTCCGATTCGTGTTGCGGGATGAGTTCGTCGATTGGCGCCTGATTGGCGGATACCTCCGCGATACCGGGCAGATCGCCATCCGACCGGAAGACGGGCTGCAGGCCTACCGGTCGACCGTTCGCGCGGCCCAGGCCGTCACCGAGCGAGGCGAGAGTGTGGTGATCTGCCCCCAGGGAACCGTTCTCGGCATCGAAACCGACTTCCAGCCCGGTGCCTTTGCCGTCGCACGCGCGCTCGGACGGCCGATCCTGCCTGTCGCCGTGACCGGCACCCATCGCGTCTGGGAGTTTCCGTTCAGCCCCCGGCTGCGTCGCGGCGTACGCGTCGGCCTGCAGGTGCTGCCTCCGATTGCCGCAGAGGAGGTCTGCACGACGGAGCGCGATACCCTCAGGCTCAGGGTGCAGCATCGGGTCAAGTCCGCGGCTCTTGACCGGACGATGCCCTCGCCCCGGCACTACGTTCCCGAGCGCGACGGCTACTGGGACGGCTACGCATTCGACATCGATCCCGCCTATCCGGAGTTGGCTGCCAATGTCGCCGCGCACCGGGATCGCGCTTGACGATCGTCATGGTCTCGCGATGATGGGGGTATCCACGGTTCTCCACCCATCGCCGTGAGGAGCATGTCCCATGACCCGAATCCCCATGCAGCCCAATGACCTGCCAGCCACCGCTGCACTCTGCCGCCAGACACTGGCTCCCTGGATCGACCGTGATTGGTCCGTGCCTGCCGGTGACCTCGAATGGACCTGCCGGCGCACGCTGGACCATATCATCGATACGCAGCTCTTCCTGGGCGGCAACGCAGCGATGCGTTCGACGTCCCGCGTGCTGCCGATCCGCAACGGCGACCCCAGTGCGACGGTGGAGCAGCTACTGAGCGCGGTCGTTACCGCGGCGATGCTGTTGGAACGGGTTTGTGCCGGCATGGGACCGGGCGGGCGCGGCTTCCATCCAGCCGGACAGGCCGACGCCGAGGGGTTCCGGGCACAGGGATGTGCCGAGATCCTGCAGCACACCTGGGACATCGCCAACGGATTGGGGGAGGGGTTCCGGGCGCCTGAGGATCTCAGCGGCCGCATCGTCGCCCGACTCTTTCCATGGACGCCAACCGCGGACGAGCATCCGGACCGCTGGGAGGTGCTGCTCTGGTCCGTCGGGCGCATCGCGCTGCCAAAACGCGAGCGACTGGATTCCAACTGGTGGGTCCAGATGGCGCCGCTGGAGGAGTGGGACGGCCAGCGGAAGGTGCGCACCATGTCGCCGGCCTGGCGGTGAGGGAGTTCGGGTGCTTTCCCCACCCCTATTCTCCACAGCGAGTCATTTCGGTCGGAATCCGAGCGCAGTGAGGATGCAGGCGAGAAGTCTCTCCCTTGCCGGACGCTTGCGGCCGGTCAGTCAGAGATTCCTCCACGTCGCACCCTGCGGCTGCTTCGGTCGAAATGACAGGACGGTCGGTTGGAAGTATGCGCCTTCGATCAGGCCATACCGGGTTGGCCGGCGAGCATCGGTGCGATGCGCTGGTCCCAGCGCTCGCGGGTTCGGAACGCCCAGATGGTGAGGATGATGCCGACGCCGTTCAGGCCGTACTGCTCTGACGAGGTCACCACGCCGTTGACGGTGGTCGAGCTGGAGAAGCCCAGCAGGATGTCCCACATCTGGCGCGTCACGTTGCCCTCAGCGGACCAGGCGATGAACGGCACCTGGACGAGCGTCCAGGCCGCCAGCGCCTGCCATCCGAGGCTGGAGCGCAGCGTCCAGACGAGCAGGCCGGCGGCGATCCCGACCAGACCCAGCGCCGAGCGGACGATGGCAACCACCTCGCCCTCGGCGACGTCCCCGAGGTTCACGGCAACGCTTGCCGCTCCCGCGATGACCGCGTAGGCGGCAAGAATCGCCAGCGACCGCCCCAACAGTTCGAACCGGTTCTGCAGGTACTCCATAACGCTTCCTCATGTCTGTCGTGCGAAACAGTCAGTCGGTTCCGCTGCCAGATACAGAGGATGATCGGTGCCGGCTCGAGCGGTTCGAGCACTATGCTCCTCAGCGCGCACGTCACCTGACCCGTGTTCGGCAGCATGAAACCGGGGACCCAGATCATCATAGCGACCGGGTGGATGATCATCCCCCGAGGGGGATGATCATCCACCGAGGGCGGTGAGCTGCTGATCGAGGGCATCGAGGGTGCGCTCTGCCGAATCGAGCAGTTGGGACGTCTCGTTGATGTCGACACTGTCCGGCGCGCTGATCAGCAACAGCAGGTTCAAGCCGACCGTCGAGAGGTCCGTTCGCACCTGCTGGAGTTGTTGGGCCATGGCGCTGTGCTCCGACGGGGCAGCCGGCAGCCCAGTGTCGAGCGCGATCCAGTTCCCGATGATCGCCGAGAGCCGGTCGATTTCCGCGTCAGTGAACGTGCCGGCGGCGATGATGGACCGCAGCTCATCGATCTCCCCCTGCAGCCGGTCGACCTCTGCCCGCGTCTCCACCAGAAAGGTGGTCGGATCGCTGGCGGCACTCAGGTCAGTCTAATTGCTGGGAGTTTGTGTCGGTGCCAGGCCCGGGCCGGTGGCCTGCTGCGTCGCGGTCGGCTCGGGCACCGGGCCAGACGTCTGCACGTCCTCGCGCAGATCGTCACCGTTGCCGAGCCCGATCTCCATCTCCACGACGCCGTTCGCATCGTCCGGGAAAAGCAACAGATAGAGATCACCCGGCACGCCGGAAATGACGGCCTGTGTCATCGTCGCGGCGCTGACCCCGGTTGCGAGATCCTCGCTGAAGATGGGGATCAGCAGACTGCCGTCCGCGAGTGGCTCCACGTCACCGAGCTCGGTGACATCGGGGGGAAGGTAGTCGGCGATGAGGTCCGCCGCCTGCTGGGAGCCCCATGAGGTCTCGGCGGCCACCACGACGATAGCGACCCGGTCGTTCAGGTCGATGGTGTAGAGGTCGACGGCCGTCGACGGCGGTGGGTAGGCATGCAGCACGACTGCCGGGTTGGTGTCGCTTGGGACCTCCTCGATCGGCTGACCATGCGCCGCCGCGAACGCCGCCTGGCTGCCGCCGAGCCGACCGTCGAGCACTCCCGCCTGCTGCGTGGTGGAGGGCTGCGTCGCCATCGTGGTGGTGTCCGCTGGCTGCTGGTCGATCGCGTCGACGGTCACCTCGGCCGGGGCGTTCGAGGCCGGCATCTGGGCCGGGGCCTGCGTTTCTGGCAGCTGCAGTCCCCCAGCGCCGTCTGTGGTGCCACTGGCGTCTTCATGATCGCAGGCGGCGCCGTTGCGGTCGGGATCGAGCGCGGAGGCGAGGACGGGGTTGATGTCCAGCGCGAACTGGGCGGCTGCCGCGGTCGAGTAGTCGGCACAGCTGGGTTGCTGTGCGGCAGTCGTTGCCAATGGGAGCGCCGTTGCGCTCGCGACTGCTACAAGGAGTCCCAGAACGAGGCGGATGAACGACACCATGACGGACGTTCCCTTCTGTACACGGTTGCAGCTGCGCCGCAGCCGCATACGATGGCATTGAACTCGTCGGGTAACCAGTGCGTGGTTTTCACTCTAGCAGAGCCATGCAGCGGTTTGGCCGCAAACTGGCCCCCAAGAGTATGAGCGGAGTATGAGCGAGGGCGGGTCCCCTGTGGAACCCGCCCTCGGCGCGATGCATGATGAAGTGCAGACGCTAGCGACACGCGGCCTCGACCGGAATCTGCACCGGGGTGATCCAGTCGCGGTAGAGGTCGTTCGCGCCGCGGACGGTGTCGAAGAAGACCTTGCTGAGCCGCTTGCTGATCGGCGCCTCGCCCCGCGTGCCGATCTGGCGGCCGTCGATAGTGTCGATCCGCGCGATCTGGACGCCGGTTCCCGCGAAGAAGGCCTCGTCCACGATGTAGAGCTCGGAGCGGTCAATGCCGCGCTCCTCGATGGGGATGCCGAGGTCCTGCGCCATCTTCAGCAGCGAGCGGCGGGTGATGCCCTCAAGGATGTCGCTGGTGATGGGCGGGGTGACCAGCACGCCGTCACGGACGATGAAGAGGTTGCATCCGCTGCCCTCGGCGACCGTGCCGTCGGCGGTGAGCATGATCGCCTCGTCGGCGCCCTTCTCCTCGGCCTCGTCCTTAGCGAGCGAAGAGTTGATGTAGGCGCCGGTGATCTTGCCTCGGCTCGGGATCGCGTTGTCCGAGATGCGCGTCCAGGAGGAGACGATCGCCTTCTGGCCGCGGTTGGTGTCGAGGTAGTCGCCCATCAGCATCATGTAGACGGCCAGCTGGTCGTCGATGCCCTGCAGGCGTGGCGTGAGCTGCACCGAGGACTTGTAGACGAACGGCCGGAAGTAGACGTCGCTGCTGGGCGCGTTCTTCTGGGCGAGGTCGATGAGGATCTGGCCGACGGCGTCGGCATCATAGGGGAGGTCCATGCGCAGGAGCCGTGCCGATCGCAGCAGGCGTGCGGCGTGCTCGCGCAGGCGGAAGATGTTGATCGTCTTGCCGTCCTGGTCCAGATAGCCGCGTACCCCAGCGAAGGCGCCGGTGCCGTATTGCAGCGCATGCGTGCCGATGCTGACGTTGGCCTCGCCAAACGGCACGATCTCGCCCTCGAAGAAGGCGTACGGCATGGTCTCCGCGAACCTGGCCATGGTGCTGGTGCTCCTGTGCGTGGTGGAGTGAAATGTCTGGTCATCGTGCTGCGACGCATCGCCGTTGATGGGGCAGTTCGTCCGTAGTATCGCACAGCGCTGGAGAGTCGGCGGGCGGGATATTGCGCGCTGTCACGGTGTTCTCGCTATCGGCTGGAGCCAAGGGTATGGGATTCTCAGTTCGACTATGGTCATGGCATACCGGTGGGCCCCTGTATCTTGCCGAGGCGTGATTCGGATCGACTCGGCCGCCTCCGATCCTACAACCGTCGGCGTAGCCACTGGATAGCCTTGCCTATCAGGATTCCCTTTACGATTCGTGTTAGACACCCCATGACTCATCCCCTTGCAGTTTTAGATACGACTCAGGGGATGTCATCGCAAGAGTCGCGCCGCCCGGTCGTCTGTGCGAGCTGCCCCATCTGCACCACCAAGACCCGATCCCAGACATCACCGGCACTTCGGCGGCTATGCATGAGTAGACCATTTGAGCGGCAGGAGGCGTGTATGGCTTAGAGCTTGCGCCAATAGGGAGAGGTTGTTTGGCGGCATCGTCCGCAACACTCCCGCCATCAGTGGCGGCCACCAGTCGGCCACCGATACCGCTTGCGCCTATTGGCGCAAGTTCTTAACTGCCTTCCTGCAATGCCGGTGCGTGGTATGTGTCATTCGGCAACGATACCGGCTGCCTGTCACTGAAGTGCGTTCGGATCCACCAGGCACCTGTACGCAGTGAGTGACAGGCATGTCTTGGAAGGTTCGTGCTTTCGGGGTACCTCGATAAACATCGGAGAATGTGCGAGATGGCGACTCTCCTTCACCAAGTGGCATCGCTTCTGCGATCCCATATCGTGAAAAGGAGGACTCGAGTGACGAATAGGGTTCTGGTGTCGATGATCGTGGGCCTGGTGGCCGTGCTCGTGGTGAGCGGGGGTATACGCCTGGCCACAGCTCAGGACGAGGAAACGGATACCGCTCCCTATTGTGCGACTGAGGCCGAGGCCGAGCTGCTCCGACGTATCAATGACCTTCGCGAGGAGCGCGGGTTGGATCCCCTCCAACTCTCGCAGCCGCTCGGCAGGGCTGCCGAGCTGAAGGCGCGCGACATGGCTCAGGACAACTACCTGGCCCATATCTCGCCGGAGGGGCAGGGGCCCGAAGAGCTGCTCGACCAGGTGGGGTACACCTACAACACCGCGATCGGGGAGAACATCGCCGCCGGCCAGCGAAGCGCCGAGGGAACCTTCGAGCAGTGGCTGAACTCCCCCGAGCACCGGGAGATCATGCTTGGCGAGCAGTTCACCGCGGTCGGGATCGGCCGGGCCCACAATCCCGAGGCGAAATACGACTGGTACTGGGCCGCGGAGTTCGGCGGTAAGGTCGGTGAGCCCGCAGACGTGTGCGAGAGTGCAACCCCTCAGCAAGGCGCAGGCGAAAGGGTTCGGCCTTTCACAAGGGCATAGAGCCAGGAGCCAGTTCCCTGAGACGCCGCTGCCCGAGCAGCGCGACTGCGATCGCCAGCATCCCGCCGAGGATCGAGACCACCTGCCCGCCGTCCGACTCCCATCGGTCGATTGCCATGCCGGCGAGCGTTGCCCCGAGCGCCGCGCCGCTGGCGGTGGCCGCCGAGAACCAGCCGAACCCCTCCCGCAACGTGTGCGCGGGGACACCGCGCTCGATCATGCTGCTGCCGGAGATCGCCCACGGTGAGATGCCGATTCCGGCGAAGAGCACGCAGACGATCATTGCGGGGAGCGACTCCGCCAGCGCGGTCGGGATCATCCACAGCCCCACCCAGACGACCGAGGCCAGCAGCCGCCAACGCAGCGGGTGGCTGATCGTGAGCACGCCGTAGAGCACTGCCGCGACAAGGCTGCCGACCGTGAAGATGGCGATCAGGGCGCTCGCCGTGGCCTCGCGGCCCAGCTCTTCGGCGAAGGCCACGAGCGATATCTCGATCGCGCCGAAGAGAATACCCATGCCGATGCCACTGCCGGCGACGACCAGGATGACCGGGTTGCGGAGCAGCGACGTGCGCGGCGCGTCCGGTGCCTGCATGGCGTGGTGCGCGATCTCCGGCAGGCGGATCAGCCCGGCGCTGGCGACGAAGGTCATGAGCAGCGCGACGATCAGCCCCAGCGGCGGCGCGATCTCGATGGAGAGGAACACGACCAGCGCCGGCCCGACGATGAAAGAGATTTCCTCGAAGACACCCTCCAGTGCATAGGCGCGATCGAGGTCACGGCCTCGGGCCACGTGCTGCGTCCACCGTGCGCGGGAGAACGACCCGAACGGGACCGACGACCCGCCAATCACCGCTGCGGCGAGCAGCAGCACCGGCGCGGGTGCACTGGCGTAGGCGGTGGTGATCAGCGCGATCACGCCGATCGTCTGGATCACGAGCGCGATGGAGAGGACCGGGCGGGTGCCGTGGCGATCGGCGAGCTGGCCGATGCGCGGCGATGCGAAGGCGCTCACCAGCGTCTGCGCGGCCCCGACGAGCCCGGCGAGGCCGTACTCGCCGGTGATGCCCTGGATCAGCAGGACACACCCGAGCGCCCGCATCGCCAGCGGCAGGCGCCCGATGAAGCCGGGCAGTGCAAAGGCGAGGTGCTCTCGGTTGAGGAGCAGCTGGCGCCAGCCGAACGATGGGGTGGTGGGGGCGTCGGACGAGGCAGTCATGTCCTCAGTCTACGAGCCGTCCGGGCCACTCCGCACCCTGATCACTGGAAGGCACAGCTGGAACGAGGCTGCGTGGTCCCGGGTGGCAATGGATGGTGCCGGTCTTGCGACGATGGTTGTTAATGAGCATTTCGCCCAGTTGGGGTAACGGGAGGGAGGCATGTTCCGATGAATCGCTATCTGATCGGTGCGGTCGCCGGGGTGATCGCAACGGCGATCATGACGATCGCCATCGAGATCGGCAAGCTGGTCGGCCTGCTCCGCATGCCGCCCCCGGAGCAGGTGGCCGTGAACGTCACGCGACGGGTAGGGATGACCTCCCGGAGCCCGGAACCGGAGTTCACAGCCGGCACGCTGGTTACCCACCACGGCTACGGTGTGGTCGTGGGAATGCTGTATGTCGCGGTGCGACGGTTTCTACCCGGGTCGAGCGGGCTCGCGGGGCTGGTCTGGGGCGCGGTGGTCTGGACTACCGCCTACCTGGGATACCTGCCGGCATTGCGCCTCTACCCGTGGCCCGACGACGACCGACCATCCCGAACGGTGGTGATGATCGTCGCCCATGCCGTCTACGGCACGACGCTGGTGGAGACCGAGAAGCGCCTCAGGGTCCGGATGTAGTCCGGCAGGGGTCAACCGGTGCCACCTCGGAACATCGGATACAGGGCAAGGTAGAACCGACCGAGTTCGCGGAGCAGGGGCAAGATGCGCATCTGGACCTTGCTGGGGTCGAGGTGCTTGAACATGATGAACTCGGTATACCGAAGTCCCGGCCGATCGGCGAGGGCGTCCCGCAACTGCAGCGATTCAGTCCGTGGGATCACCGAGTCGTCGTGGGCGTGCATCAGCACGATGATCGGCGAGCGCAGGTTTGGCAGGTAGGCCATCGGGGACAGTGCATCGAGGCGATCACGGAGCGCCTGTGGTAGCGCATCGGTCGCTGACTCGACCTCGTCGATGGTCAACCGGGTGAGCAGCGGGTAGACCGTCCGGGCCGCCGGCGAGAGCGCAGCTGGGTCAACCTGCCCGGCCGGCTCGGCCATCGCCTCGCGCAGTCGGGCTGCTTCGGCGGGGTCGAGACCTGCCGTCAGCGACTGCACGTAGACCTTGCGGGTAAGCGGATCGACCGGCTACACCTCACGCCCACCCTCACGGAGCCACGTCCCCGTGGCGATGTCCCGGGTGAGTGTCCGCATCGAGGCGTAGGGCGAGAATGCGCCGACGAAGGCGAGGCGATCGCGGATGCGGGCATCGGCGGAGGCCATCAGGGCAAACGACCCGCCCACACACGTGCCGAACAGCCCGCTGCGTTCCGGGTCCACGAACGGTTGCGCCACCAGCCACTCGTATGCCATCGCCAGGTCCTCGACGTCAACCGGATCCAGGCGCCAGTCACGCATGTTGGGAGACCAGTAGAGCAAGGTGGCGAAGCCGGCGCGGGTCAGGGCCCCTTGGAGACGAGGAACCTGCGGGTGATCGACGCCGAAGGGGACAACGCCGAGGCAGACCACGATGCCGGGGTGCGGACCGCGTGAGGCGGGGCGGGCGATCTCGGCCTCCACCTCTCCGTGCAGCGACGGGTAGCGCACCCGCTCACGGACGGGCGGGGGAGTCACCCAGTCGACCGGGCGGGACGGCAGCGTCGGCAGCACCTTGAGCACGAACACGGCTGTCTTGACACCGGCGCCGAGGGGGTGCCTCAACCTTCCGGGGAGACGGAGGACGACCAAGATGAGCCGGCGAGCACACCACTTCATCGCCTCTTTTGTAAAAGCACAGATGCGAGAAAAGAGAGGGTGTTCCGACTGATCATACACCTTACGGATTGAGTCTGATGCGGCCTGTTGCGGCTGAAAGGTCCGTCGATGCAAAGACGCCCGCCCTGTCGCTCGACAGGGCGGGCGGGGCGTCTCTGTATTTTAGAGGTTCACCACTGTCATTCACCGGCGTTCGTCGGCACTAGCAGTCCGGGGGATCTTCGAGAATGACCCGCTCGCCCTCCCAGCCGAGCGGCATCTCGTCTTCGGCAGGGACCGCCTCCTCCAGATCCCCAATGCCCTCCCATCGCTCGTCCAGATCTCCTATGAAGGGCGGAACGGTCTCGAGGGTCAGACCGACACTCGGTCGGGTAGTGCCGGTTTCGCTGAACATCAGGATGAGCAGCAGCTGGGCCTCCTCCACGATACTCAGCATCTCGATCGTCAGGATGTCGGGCTCCTCACCTTCAAGGGGCAGCGTCATGATGTAGGCGTTCGAGATGTCCCCGTAGTCCGCGGTCACCACCTCGGTCACGAGTTCGTCGAAGGCCGGGTCATCGCTGATGTCGGGATCATCGCTGAACGTTTCCGCCACGAGCACCGGGGCATCCTCGAATGCCGCCACGGCCTGGTCTACGGACTCGAACTGGAACGCTGAGTAGGTCATGTAGGCAGGGTTGGCCGTCTCGGCCACTTCGTCCTCAACGACGTACTCGTAGGCTGCGAAGACGATCCCCGTGGCGCAGTGCTCGCTGCCCAGGTCGATGAACACGTTTGGATCATCGGATTCGACAGTCTGCGAAACCTGGGTGAGGGAAAGCAGCACGGCTATCAGCATGTGCAGGATCATGGCGGATTCTCCTCGTCGCTATGTGCGCATCTGCATATCTCTCGTGAGCGATTCGACTCCCGTTCTGTTACTCGCAGTTCGGGGGGGCCTCGACGGTGACGTCGTCCCGTACCCAGTTGAGCGGCATCTCGTCTTCCTCGGGGATGGCGTCCTGCAGGTCGCCGGTGCCGTCCCAGGTTTCATCGAGCTCCTCCCCGAACGGCAGGAGGGTCTCCAGCGCCACACCCGGAGCGGCGGGATAGGCGACGCTGTCGCTGAACATCAGGACCAGCAGTAGCTGGCTCTCCTGAACGATGCCGAGCAGCTCGATGACGAGCACGTCGTCTTCGTCTTCCAAGACCGGGAGGGTAATGACGTGGGCGATATCTGCGTCACCGTAGTCTGGTGTCGGGGCCTCGGCGGCGAAGTCGTCGTAATCCTCAAGCTCGACGGCTGGGTCTTCGGTGTAGGCTTGGACAACGAGGAGAGGAGCCTCTTCGAGAGCGGCGATGGCCTGCTCCGCGGTCTCGAAGTCGAAGGCGGCGTAGGTCACGACGGGCGGCAACCCGACGTCTTCGACTTCTACGATCTCAACATTTGTATAGGTCGCCTGCGCGACCTCGGTCGCGCAGTACTCTGCAGCCAACTCGGTGAGCGCACTCGGGTCGCTTGGTAGGCCTGCCTGGGGGGTCTGCACGAACAGGAAAAGCACGGCAAGCAGCGCGTTCAGCATCATCACCATCGCTCCCAGAGCTCGTGTCGATCAAACTGTCGATGCAATTCTTGTACCCCCGTATGCGCGAGGGCGGCGCCAACTGGCACAGCCGCAACTTTCACGCCACCTGCCGTGTGAGATGTCCAGCCCGCGTGGCAGCTGGCACTGAACCTGCGCACCGATTGGGCAGCACAACTGGCCACCGATCAGTAGGAAGGGCAGCAGCATGGCATCACCCGACACCGTCCGGCTCGGCATCATCGGCACCGGGCTCGCCGTTGAAAAGCTTCACTGGCCGGCGCTGAAGCGCATGACCGACCGAATCCGAGTCACCACATTCGCGGACATCGACCGGGACCACGCGGAGCACTTCGTCAGTTACAGCGGTGCCTCGATGGACGGCTTCACGGCGGACTACCATGAGCTGCTGGGGCGCGACGATGTCGACGCCGTGCTGATCTCGCTGCCGATCCCGCTCAACTACACGGTCACGAAGGATAGCCTCGAGGCCGGCAAGCATGTGATCTGCGAGAAACCGACCGGCGGCAGCGCGGAGGCGATGCGGGCGTTCATCGATCTAGAGGGACAGTATCGGGACCGCACGATCCTGATCGCCGAGAACTGGTTCTACCGGGACGACCTCCGCTTCGCACGGTCGCTGCTGGACGAGGGGGCGATCGGGCGCATGCATCTGATGGCATGGCGGAACGTCTCGCAGCTCATCCCCCGCGAGGGCGAGTTCTCCAGCACACCGTGGCGCTGGGAGGGAGACTACGTCGGTGGGCCGCAGCTTGATGCCGGCGTCCACAACACCGCCCAGATCCGGCTGCTCTGCGGCGATGTCGATCACGTCAGCGGCGAGATCCAGGATGCCAACTCGACGCACAACGGACCGTCCGACCTGACGATGAATCTCCACTTCGTCAGCGAGGCGATCGGCAGCTACACCGCGTCGTACCCTGAACTGGCGATGCCGGAGGAGCCGAACGACATGCGGCTCTACGGGACAGAGGGGGTGATGTCGATCAGCCGCGGCGGGGTGCGCATCCACCGGCCGGACGGCAGCACGGAGTGCTGGAAGGTGGAGATGCCGGACGCGGGCTACTACAACGAGTTCCTGAACTTCCACCAGGCGCTGACGGGCGAGGCGGAGCTCGTCGGGACCATCGCCCAGAGCGTGCGCAACATGGAGATCATCGTGCAGGGGCTGGCCTCGGCGGAGGAGGGGAAGGTCATGGAGATGGCATCCGGGCCGATCGATCTCTCGCCGACTGCAGTGCCGCTTTGGAAGCCCGCCGGCGCCGATGGCCTCTTCGACGGTCTCGGCGTGACCACCGACCATGAGGTCACGAAGGGATAGGATGCTGCGAACCTCGTCGTAGCTGTCAACAGGTAGACCCGGCTTGGCCGGGTGACTCGCACTTGATGTAGGTACTTCGAGGTGGAAACAGCGGCGAAACCCGCGCACCTGAGCGCGTGTCTACAATCTCTTCGTGCCTGGTCACGTGTCATCTCGCCAGAATTGACCGGTACTCTCCACGGGCAAGCCAGGCCAGCAGGATGGCGTACAGGCCCGTCGCCGAGGTGTAGGGCGCTGCCAGTGAGAATAGAAATGCACTGAAGATCGCGCCGCCGATCCAGACGAGCCCAACAATTCGGGTGATGCTCGCTGCACGTGATGGTTGGTTCCGCTGGAATGGCGAGGCAGCCACGGCACCCTCCTGCGTCGTCTGCCGCTACGGTGTCCCCATGATCTTATTCTGAACGCGTAGGAACCAGTTCACCGCCAGCAGCGTCTGCGCGTTGCGGATGATCGTCTCGCCCGGCTTCACCATCTCGGGCAGGTCGGCCAGCCGCACGTGGAGAACGTCCATCGGCTCCTCCTCATTCGGCTCGTGCTTGCCCCGGCTACAGCCCGTGGCGACGTAGAACCGGCTCTCCTCTTGCGAGTACCCGGGCGAGACGTACGCCGCACCCAGGAAGTGCAGCTCGCCAGCTTCGTAGCCGGTCTCCTCGGCGAGCTCTCGCGCGGCGGCCACCTCCGGCGTCTCCCCCTCGTCGATCAGTCCGGCGGGCAGCTCGATCAGCGCCTCCCCGACCGTGTAGCGGTACTGCCGCACGAAGACGACCGCATCGTCAGTCGTCACCGGCAGCACGATCACCGACCCAGGATGCTCGACCATCTCCCGAACCGTCTCTCGCCCGGTCGGCATGCGGACGTCGTCGACACGGACGTGGAGGATGTGCCCGTCGTAGGCGCGGCGGCTGCCAATGCGCTCCTCATGATGGGGGCGGGTGGTGTCGGTCGAGATGTCGATCGGGGGCATGGGCGTACTCCGTGGGGATCGGTCGATCCGATCTGGCATCCCAGACGCAAGAACGCGACCCCGGTAGCCGGGACCGCGTTGCTCGATGGCTCTGGAGGCGCCAGCCGGATTCGAACCGGCGATCAGGGTTTTGCAGACCCGTGCCTTACCACTTGGCTATGGCGCCGCAAGGCAGAACGTCGGCGTTGACCCACGTCCCGATTGGGAATTGTACCATGGTCGTTTCCGCGCTCAGCGTGCGCTGGACGCCATCATGACGAGCTCGGCGAAGGTTTCAATGGGGAGATCAAGCAGCGATTCCGCCGAGCGGTCGGCACCCAGTTCGGCATGGTGCGGGCCGACTCCGATCACCGACATGCCGGCCCGGTGCGCGCCCAGCACGCCGGCGGCGGCATCCTCGATGACGACCGCGCGCTGCGGCGCCACACCGATGTGGTTCGCTGCGACGAGAAAGACATCCGGAGCGGGCTTCCCCTGCTCGACATCCTCGCTGCCGGCCCAGCCGTCCATCAGTGGCTTCAGGCCGGTGACCTCGAGGATGATCTCGAGGTTCTGCACCGGCGCGGAGGTGGCAACGGCATGCTGCCAGCCCTCCTCCCGCAGCGCCCGAAGCGTGTCGAGCACACCTGGCAGCACGACCAGCCCCTCCTCGCGGAGCATCTCGCGGTAGCGCTCCTCCTTGGCATCACCGATACGTCGAATCTCGGCCAGCGCGATCTCCGCGCCCAGCAGCTCGCGGAGCCAATCATCATTGCGACGGCCGAAGCCGACCAGGAAGGCAGGGTAGTCGAGATCGACTCCCTCCGGCGCGAGGAGCTCTCGCCAGGACTCGTAGTGGTAGCGGGCGGAGTCGATCAGAGTGCCGTCCATGTCCCAGATCACTCCGCGTTGCCCGGAGTCGACGGCGGGCGCAGCCCGGGACGGCGTGGTGGAGTCGGAAGTGGTCACGAGTTGGATCCTTGGCAGGCGAATGGCAGCCGGCGAACCGGACGGCGCGGTCTCACTCCGCAGATGCTACCGCGAATGGCAGCGCCGTTTCAGGAGCGTCCAGCGAACCCTTGGCGGAAGACATGCCCGCGCCCAGCACTGCGCTTGCAGTGCCGCACGTGCCGGTGCCGGGGCTAGGTCTCGTACCGGACCGGCGCTGCGATCCTGGTCCCCTGCAGGGCTCGCTCGCTCGCCATCACCCAGCGGTCGTGGACCGTGATCGCATCGCTCAACTCGTACCGCCCGGGCGGGAACATGACTGGCCGCTCGATCTTGGCCAGGTCGATATCCGCAAGGCTGGAGGCGGGGGATTCACTGAACGCACCGCAGGCTCTGCAGAAGAGCACCAAATCCACGACATAGGTGGGGCGCACGCCCTCGATCAGTGGGGCGTCGCACCCGCCACAGGTGAACACCGGCCCCTCGAAGTCACCGGAGAAGATGATGCTGTCCTCGCCCTCACGCAGCAGCGTGCTTCGTGTCAGCCCTGGGTCTGGGATCACCGTCAGTGGAGTCCGTGTCATCTGTCACCTTCTTCGTCCATCGACGGCAGAGCTCTGTCTTCGCGTCAATCGTCGCACACGACGGCCAGTTCGATACAGCGGGTGACTGTGCCATACCCCCACATTCCTTAAATTCGGCTCCGCAGAGGGGTCCCAAACACGGCAGGTTCTGCTACTGTAGACGGAATAATACCAAAACATATCCGGATGGCCGGGGCTGCTGGCCGGATCGGGCCCGCCTGCGCCGGTGGGCTTCAGGGGGAGGGTGTGCGCATGCGCTCGGAGGCCCGGCGGCCGATCCGGCCGCTCGTGGTGGTCTGTCTCGTCCTGATGCTGCTGACAGGCGGGGTATCGACCCTCGCCGCCCAAGGGGTCATCGATCCCAATGCCGACAGCGATCTCGATGGCACTAAGAACAGCATGGATCCGGACGACGACAACGATGGCGTCTCCGACGATCAGGATTATTATCCGCTCGATCCCACCCGCTCGCAGCAGGAAACGGCCGCGACGCCCACTCCCGTTACCGTCTCCCCTACACCCACCCCTGGCCCGGCGTTGCCGCCGACACCGACCCTGGCTCCGGTGACCATCAGAAGCCCGACTTCGACGGGGACGGCAACCCGGATATCGTCGATCCCGACGACGATAACGACGGGATCATGGACGAGCAGGATGCCGACCCGTTCAACGC
>DASYWL010000067.1:0-7891 GCA_035936055.1 Thermomicrobiales bacterium | reverse complement strand
CATGACAGCGTTGACGGCCTCGAAACGGAAGGACCAGCCCGCATGCAGGAACTGCCCATTCAATCCCCGCTCATCGTCGGCGTGCTCATGTCGCGCGTGCGGGTCGAGGAGAAACTCCTGCTCGCCGAGCTCTCCCGCCGCGAGAACGTCGAGGTCATCCGCTTCGACGACCGTGAGCTCGTGCTCGATTTCCACAACCCGATCACGAGCTGCGACGTTGTGCTGGAGCGCGCGATCAACCACCTGCGTGCCGAGTACACGCTCAAGGTGCTCAACGACTGGGGAGTCCCGACCGTCAACACCTTCGAGGTCGCCAACATCTGCGGCGACAAGCTGCTCACCACAGCCGCGCTGGTCAAGGCCGGTGTGCCGGTCCCGCGCACCCGCATCGCCTTCACACCCGAGTCGGCGCTGGAGGCGATCGAGGAGCTCGGCTATCCGGTGGTGCTGAAGCCCGCGATCGGCTCGTGGGGGCGGCTGCTCTCCAAGGTCAACGACCGCGACGCCGCCGAAGCGCTCCTGGAGCACAAGGTGACGCTCGGGTCGTTCCATCACGGTGCGTTCTTCATACAGGAGTACGTCGAAAAGCAGGGGCGCGACATCCGCTCGTTCGTCGCCGGCGACGAGACGATCTGCGCCATCTACCGCGACTCGCCCCACTGGATCACCAACACCGCCCGGGGCGCGAAGGCGAGCAACTGCCCCATCACCTCGGAGCTCGACGAGCTCTCCCGCGCCGCGGCGAGGGCCGTTGGCGGGGGTGTGGTCGCCGTCGACCTCTTTGAGACGCCGGACGGCCTGCAGGTCAACGAGGTCAACTACACGATGGAGTTCCGCAACAGCATCAACACGACCGGGGTTGATATCCCCGCGAGGATCATCGACTACACGCTGGCCGTCGCCGAGCAGAGCCGTGCAACGAGGCTGGCGACGTCTGCTGTTGCGGAATAGGTATCTACAGTCGTGGTTGTCATGCTGAGCCGCGGGCGACAGCCCGTGTGTCGAAGCATCTCAAACGCCGGGACAGCCAGGACTCGAATCTGGTCACCACCACGCAAGAGATCCTTCGACGCCTGCGGCGTCAGCTCAGGATGACAGTTTGGGTTGGTTTTTGACGCGACACCGGGCATGCTCCCGGCATATGACACAGGGAAACACAACATGATCGAGGTATCAGTCATCGGAGGTTCGGGATACGCCGGGGGCGAGCTCGTGCGGCTTCTCCTGTTCCACCCGCACGTGACGCTCAAGCAGGTCACTTCAGAGCGCTACGCCGGCAAGTTCGTCCGTATGGTGCATCCCAACCTGCGCAAGGTGACGGACATGAAGTTCGTCAAGAGCGCGGACATCGAGCCCTGCGACGTGCTCTTCCTCGCGCTGCCGCATGGCGTCTCCATGGGCAAGCTCGCCGAGGTGCGCGACAAGGCGAAGGCCATCATCGATCTCAGCTCGGATTTCCGGCTCAACAACCCGGACGACTACCCGATGTGGTACAGCCACGAGCACACCGATCTGGATGCGCTCGGCAGGTTCGTCTACGGCTCACCAGAGCTGCATCGCGACGAGATCCGCACGGCCGACTGGATCGCCAGTCCCGGCTGCATGGCGACCACAACCATCCTCGGGCTTTACCCGCTCTTCCAGGCGGGCGTCGTCGACCTCGACATGCCGGTCATCGCCGATGTGAAAACCGGCTCGTCCGGTTCCGGCGGGTCGCCCAACCTCGGCTCGCACCACTCTGAGCGCAGCGGCGCGATGCGGTCGTTCAAGCCGACCGGCCACCGCCACTCCGCCGAGATCATCCAAGAGCTCACCGTAAACGATGGTGTGCCGAAGGTGTCCTTCTCCGCCACGGCGATCGAGGCCGTGCGCGGCATCCTGGCGACCTCGCACGTCTTCCTCAAGGATGACCTGCAGGACAAGGACCTCTGGAAGATCTACCGCACGGCCTACAGGGACGAGCCCTTCATGCGGATCGTGAAGGAGAACGCCGGCGTGCATCGCTATCCGGAACCGAAGCTGCTCTCCGGTTCCAACTGGTGTGACGTCGGCTTCGAGAAAGACCCACACTCGACGCGTGTGGTCGTCATGGCCGCGACCGACAACCTGATGAAGGGCGCGGCGGGACAGGCCGTCCAAGCCTTCAACATCCGCATGGGCTGCGACGAGGCCACTGCCCTCGAGTTCCCCGGTCTCCACCCGATCTAGGCCCGCTCGATGCGCACGGGCGGACTCCATGTCCGCCCCCGGTTTGCCAGCAGCGAGTGTGTCAAGCCGGGCAGGTCCTTTTGGCATCTTTCGCGTAGCGCCGGCCTTGTGCCGGTCCGCCCGAAATGGGCGACAATTGAGGAACTCAGGGCCAGCCTAGAGGGGGTCATTCTGAGCGCAGCGAAGAGTCCCCCGGGCCGAAGGCCCGGCCCTTTCTCACGCGGAGTAGCACGCTGTGCGCGAGTACTTCGTCTACATTGCCGCTAGTCCTTCGCGCACGATATACATCGGTGTGACCAACAATCTGGAACGCCGCATGTACGAGCACAAGCGCAAGTTGTTCAAGGGGTTCACCGCGAAGTACGGGGTCGACCGGCTGGTCCACATGGAGGAGTTCGCCAACATCGATGATGCTATCGCCCGCGAGAAGGAGCTCAAGGGATGGCGTCGAGCTCGCAAAGTGGCGTTGATCGAGGAAGAAAATCCGAGGTGGTATGACCTGAGTCATAGCTGGTTCCAATGAAGAACGCGATGGAGGCCGGCGCTTCGCGCCAGGGGATCCTTCTTCGCTCAGGATGACATCAGTTTCGCTGGATTGACCATGCATAAACTGAGTGATTTGGGAGTCTTGGAATGCTGGTAATCAAGATCGGTGGGGGCGCGGGGATCGGTGCCGACGCCTTCGCCTGCTTCGCCGCCGACATCGCGACCTTCACCGAGCCGATCGTCGTTGTCCACGGCGGCAATGCCGAGTTCAGTCGTCTCTCCGAACGGCTCTGCATCCCGCCGCAGATCGTCACCTCGTCAACCGGCCGCGTTACCCGGTACACCGACGCCGAGACCATGGACGCCATGCTGATGGCCTACTGCGGCAAGGTCAACAAGCGCCTCGTCGCCGCCATGCACAGCGCGGGCGTCAACGCCGTCGGCCTCAGTGCCATGGACGGCGGCGTCGCCGTCGGCAAGCGCAAGCCGGTCCTGCGGGGCGAGATCGACGGCCGGGCGAAAGTCTTCCGTGACGACCACGCGGGTACCATCGAGGAGATCGACTCGACGCTCATCCGCACGCTGATGGACGCCGGCTTCGTCGTGCTCATCACCCCGCCAGCACTCTCCCACGAAGGAGTGCCGATCAACGTCGACGGCGACAAGCTCGCCCAGAAGCTCGCCGAGAGCCTCGGTGCCGACGGGTTGCTCTTCTTCTCCGATACGCCGGGCCTGCTGGCAGACCGCCATGACGAATCCACCCTCATCCGTGCCATCGATGCCGGCAACCCGGAGTCGGCGCTCGCCGCTGCCGAGGGACGGATGGTCGTCAAGGTCGAGCAGGCCGTGAAGGCCGTCGAGCGCGGCGTCGGGCAGGTCATCTTCAGCGACGGCCGCGCCGAGCGACCAATCACCCGCGCGCTGACAGGCGAGGGGACTGTCGTCCGGGAGGAGCCGGTGACGGCATGAGCGAGCGACACATCCGGGCGATCTGCTTCGATGTCGGTGAGACGCTGATCGACGAGACACGCTTCTGGAGCGAGGTCGCGCGGTACGCCGGGGTGCCCGAGTTCACGCTGGCCGGCACGATCGGCGGATTGATCGAGCGACGGGAGAGCCACCGCAGCATCTTCGGCTATCTCCAGATCGAATCGGTTGATACCAATGTCGTCGGCTATCGAGTCGAGCGTACCGATCTCTACCCTGACGTTGACCGCACGATCGATGAACTCCAGGCGCAGCGCTACCGAATCGCCATCGCCGGAAATCAGGGCGAGGGGGTCGACGAGCAGATCGCCTCGCTCGATCTCGGTGCTGAGGTGATCGGCACCTCCGGTCTGTGGGGCGCGGCCAAGCCGGACCCGGCCTTCTTTCAGCGGGTGTGTGATGAATTGAACCTCCAGCCCGGCCAGATCGTGCTCGTGGGAGACCGGCTCGACAACGACGTGCTCCCCGCGATGGAGTTCGGCATGCAGGCCGTGCACATCCGGCGGGGTCCGTGGGGCATCATCCAGGCAGGGTGGCCCGAGAGCGGACAGGTGCGCTGGAAGATCGACCGGCTAGGGCAGCTGTGCGACACGCTGGAGTGCATCGAGGAGGCGATTTCCGACGATGCGTGATCTCTGGTCACCTGTGCTCGTCGCCATGAGCGGCATCCCGTTTGCGGGAAAGACGACGCTCGCCCGGCAGATCGCCGAACGGGGCAGGATGCGGCTGCTCAGTGTCGATGCGAGCGCGATCACGGGAAACATCGACCTCGGGTGTGATGGCACGCGGGGAATGGGATGGGCGAGAGCGATCGCGGAAACTTTCCGACTGGCCCGCCCGCTGCTGGCGGCCGGCCAGTCGGTCGTCTTCGGCCACGCCAACCACACGTGCCGCAGCCGGACTCGCTGCCGGGCGCTGGCGCGGGTGCCCGGTTCGCCGGCGTCTGGGTCGATGTTGCGCCGGAAGTCGCGTATGCGCGCCTGCTGGCGAATCGCGAGAGGCCGTCGCGGTCGAATGTCCCAGATGCATCCTTTCGGCAGATCACCGAGGAGTTCGAGCCGCCCGTCAACAAGCCCGACGTCATCCGCTGGCAGCCGGGGATGGAGATTGAGGAGCTGATTCTAGAATTGGAGATGTCGTTGTCCCAATCCTGTCATCCTGAGCCGTGAGCGGCGAAGCCGCTGCCCGAAGGGCAGAACTGCGGCCAGCCGTCATTCGAGTAGAACGCGGCAGCGGGGCTGCTGGCGCTTCGCGCGGGGATGCTTCGCTGTGCTCAGCATGACGGTGTGCGGGATTTTCGTGATTCGCAAGGATCCTCAACGCGTCGCGAGTGCGCATCACAACCAAAGGAATACCATGGCAACCGATATCCCCCACCGATCCACCGAAGATCTCATCGGCGTCGACAAGGCGCTCCAGATCCCCCTCTACGCCAAGCGCGACATCGTCCTCGTACGTGGTGAGGGCCCGTACCTCTATGACAACGACGGCAAGCGCTACCTCGACGCGATGAGCAATTACGGTGTTGCTGTCCTCGGCCACGCCCACCCGCGATATACGCAGGCGCTGGTCGAGCAGGCTCAGAAGCTCACCACCACCCACCAGAGCTTCGGCAACGATGCCCGCTCGGAGTTCCTCGAGACGCTGATGATCGTCGCCCCGGAGGGCGTGCGGAAGGCGTTCCTGAGCAACTCCGGCACCGAAGCGATCGAGGCGGCGCTCAAATTCGCTCGCGCCGCCACCGGCCGCGAGAAGATCGTTGCCGCCCGGCGCGGCTACCACGGTCGCACCTTCGGCGCGCTCTCCGCTACGGCTGACAAGAAGTATCGCGACCCATTCCTGCCGCTGCCGATCCCGGCCGAGCACGTGCCATTCAACGACGCCGACGCGCTGGAAGCGGAGATCGACGACCAGACGGCGGCGGTGATCCTCGAGCCGCTCCAGGGCGAGGGCGGCGTCCACCGGGCCGAGCCAGCCTTCCTGCATCGCGCGCGGGAGGTCGCGACGGCGAAGGGCGCGCTGCTGATTGCCGACGAGGTGCAGTCCGCCATTCGCACCGGCGTCCCGTTCGTGATGGTCGATGCTGGCGTTACCCCGGACATCATCGCGACGGCCAAGGCGATCGCCAACGGCTTCCCGAGTGGCGTCACGCTGGTCACCGACGCGGTCAGCGAGGCAATGCCGGGTGGCGCCCACGGGTCGACCTTCGGCGGCAACCCGCTCGCCAGCAGGGCCGCCACCGAGACCCTGCGCATCCTCAAGGAGGACGGGCTCTACGCGAATGCGCGCGAGATGGGCACGAGGATCATTGCCGGCGTCGAGGGGATGCAGAGCCCGAAGGTCCGAGCGGTGCGCGGCAGCGGCATGATGATCGGTATCGAGCTCAAGGCGAAGGCCACCCCGACCCTCAAGGCGCTGCAGGAGCGGGGAGTGCTCGCGCTGACGGCTGGCAACCTCGTCATTCGGCTGCTGCCGCCGATGATCTATGGCGACGAGCAGGTCGACGAGCTGCTTGCGGCCCTCAGCGATGTCCTGAGTGCGTGATACGTTTGCCGAGTACGCGATATGTAGGGGCGGACCTTGTGTCCGCCCGGATTCTGGCCGGCCGCGTGTCGGCTCCTTCAGACTGTCTGCACAGGTCTCGGAGAAAGGGTATCAACGTGAGGCAGTGGAACAGGGTATGGAACACAGCGATCGTGGGCTGCGCAGCAGTCTTGGCGATGGCAGCGGGCGTCACCGATGTAGCGGCGCAGGGCGCGTTCGAGCCGGAGGGGTGCTGGTCCGAGGATGAGCGCATCGAGCCCGATACCGAGGCCGAGAACGTCTTCCTCTTCCCCCAGTGGGAAACGGCACCTGACATGGTGATCGATGAGGACGCCGACTATACGGCCGTGATCGAGACCAACAAGGGCGACATGACATTCGATCTCAACATCGAGGCGGCACCCGTCGCGGTCAACAATTTCATCTGTCTCGCCAACAACGGCTTTTACGACATCGTGCCGTTTCACCGTGTGATCGAAGGGTTCATGGTGCAGTCGGGGGATCCGACCGGCACCGGCGCCGGCGGGCCGGGGTATCGTTTCGAGGATGAGCTCCCCGGTGACGACCTCGATTACACGCGCGGCACGCTGGCGATGGCCAACGCCGGCCCGGACACACAGGGCAGCCAGTTCTTCATAGTCCATGCCGATTTGCCGGCCGACTTCCCCCGCGACTACACGATCTTTGGTGAGCTGGTAGAGGGAGAGGATGTGCTCGACGACATCGCTGATTCCGCTGTGGTGCCGAGCCTGCAGGGCGAGCCGTCGCGACCGGTTGAGTTCGTGGTGATCGAGGACATTACGATCCTTGAGGAATCCGGCTCCTGATTTGCACATGATCACGCGACGACACCTGCTGCGAGGAATCCTTGGCGTGCCCCTGCTTCCGATGGCCGGCGGGGCCGCCGCTCACCCGAGCGGGGTCGTTGTTGTGGTGTGGCAACCGGACGGCACCGCCGTTGCCGTTGACCCGCACACCGGTCAGCCGGTCCCCCTGCCCGTCTCCACGTCCAATACATCGATCGAGGCGCCTGGTGCATGCCCCGAGCATGACGATTCGGTCGTGCTCGTGGCCGGCGCGGTGCGCTACCGCCAGCACTGGCCGAAGGCCGACGCCCATCTGCTGCTCGCCGGCGAGGGTGAGGGCGCAGGCTGGTGGTACTGGCGTCGCGGGCTCGCGATGCACATGCTTGACCTGCCGGTCGATCTTGAGACAGCCTTTCCGAGCAACTCCTGCGCTCGCTGGTTCCATGGAGCGCTGGTTCACGCCGATCACCTCGGCAGTGGGACGCTGAGGCTGCTCGCCGTCGACCTTGCCACCGGCGAGATGATGCTTGATCGCGAATTCGATCGCCGTCTAGAACTTGCCGCCACCGATGTCAGCCCAGACGGGGCTGCGGTTGCTCACCTGCAAGGCGGCAACACCCGGCTGGATCTCTGGCTGGCGGACCTGCGCGGGCAGGGGAGGGATGTCGAGCTGGGAATCCCAATCGGTCCGGCGCCGGTCGCCCCGGCGGCAATCGACCTGCGCGTGGTGACGGACGGCGACCGTACCGTGGCCATTGCCGGGGTGTCGTGGTCGCAACCGGACCATCCCGCACCGTTCGTGCTTCTTGTTTCGGTCGGCAATGGCGAGCCCGTCATCACTACCGTTCCCGGCGAGATCG
>DASYWL010000066.1:0-2519 GCA_035936055.1 Thermomicrobiales bacterium | reverse complement strand
TCCCGGCGATGATCGTCTCCTCCGGCTCCAGCCGGACGCCGCCGCCCGGCAGGCCCCACGTCCAGCCCGCCGCCATCACCGGCTCGACCATGAGCAGCCGGCCGTCACGTTCGATGATGCCGTATCCGCTGACCCGCCACTCGACGGATGCATCGGGTGGGCGCTCGTGCAGCTCGCCGTGGACATCGCGATAGCAGATCATCGCTCCTCCTCGGCGAGGAGCGCGTCGCGCAGGGCGGCGAGTGTCGGGTGGGTGATCTCCTTGCGGGCCATGTCGGTGAAGCCGCCGAAGGGGAGTTCGGGGAAGCGGCGAGCGTAGTCCCGGGCCTGGAGAAAGGCCTCGAAGCGGTCAAGATCCTTGACGAACCGCGCCTCCGGTGACGCCTGCTCCTCGTACTCATGCCAGAGTGCCGCGGCCTCCTCGGCAGCCGAATCCGGCATCAGGGCACGCAGCGTCTCCATCGCCTCCGCCTCGGCAAGCCGCTTCTCCGCTTTCGCAGCAGCCGGCCGCACATGCCGACGGCTGAAGAAGTCTCGCAGCGCCTCCGTGTCGTCAGCGAGAGGTAGGTCTTCGTGGTCGTAGGGCGGCGGGTCGCCGGTGATCGCCTCGACGAGGTCGTGCACCAGCGCCAGCTTCAGCACCCGATCGTGGTCGAGGCCGTCGCCGGCGGTGATCCAGCCGAGCAGCGTGGTGAGGAGCAGGTGGTCAGCGATCGACTCGGCATCCGTCTCCGGCACGCCGCGGTCGATCCAGCCCGTGCGCGGGGTGGCCTTCAGACGGAGCAGGTGCCGCAGCAGGGTCAGGATATCGGTCTCGGTGCTCACGCTATGTTGGATGTCCGGAGGTGTTTCGCGAGGAAGGCCAAAGCGTGGTCCCAGGCCTTTCGGCTCGTCTCGTAGGTTGGAGCGTTCGGATCGAACGTCAGGAAGGCGTGGCTGGCGCCGGGATAGATGATGAACTCGTGCTCCTTGCCGTGCCGGTCGAGCGCCTCCTCATATGCCTTGACGTTGTCCATGCCGACGCCGCTATCCTGATCGCCCCAGAGGCCGAGCAGTGGCGCGGCGACGGCGGCCACCTCCGGCTCGTCGAGGGGACGGATCGGTGCGTTCGCGGTGCTCTCCCTGGCCGGGAAGCCGTAGAAGGCGACGCCGGCGGCCGGAATCGGCTCTCGCGCGGCGCGCAGGAAGGTGAGCGTGCCGCCGAGGCAGAAGCCCATCACTCCGAAGGCACCTGACGAGTTCGGTTGCTCGAGCAGCCAGCGCGTGACGGCGTCGAGATCGGCGAGGTGGTCATCCTGCTTTGCCGAGGCGCTGCGGGCGAGTGCCGCCTCCCGGGTCTCCTCGGCGAGCGGTCCCTCCCGGTGGAAGAGATTCGGCAGCGCCACCATGTAGCCCTCGCTGGCGAGGCGCCGGGCGAGGTCGTGGTAGAAGTCGTTGGCGCCCCAGATATCATGGATCAGCACGATACCGGACATGGGGCCGGTCGCGCCCTCCGGTTGCGCGAGCAGCACCGGGACCTCGGCGTCGTCTCGAGAGACAGTTTCCATCGCTTCGGCGATCGGTGCGCCGCCGGTCACGGGTTTCGGGCAGGTCTTGTGGCACATGCCGGTATCCTTGTGTGCGTCGCCGTGTGCACCCGCATGCCGGGCTACGTTCTTCGGGAATGGTGCCGCATGCCAATCGAAATGTCGACGAGGTCCAGCGGCATGCGGACGAGAGGGGGAGAACCGATTGCACATGCTGATCCTGCTGCTCAAGCTGCCCCGTTCGGTCGGAACGCTGGTGACAGCCGGCTTTCGCAACCCGGCCACGCAGGGGCTGACGGAGCTCGCCCTTCTCTTGATCGCAATCGGCTCGGTCTTCTACTGACAGATCGAGAGCTGGAGCTACATCGATGCGCTCTACTTTTCGGTTGTCACACTGACCACGGTCGGATATGGTGACCTCACGCCCAGCACCGACGTGGGCAAACTCTTCACGATCTTCTACATCCTGATCGGCCTCGGTGTCATCGCAGCCTTTCTGTCGACGTTCGCCGCCAGCGGCATCGAGATCCTGATGAAGCAGCGAGACGCAGGCGCCCGCACGGACATTCGACGTCGGATACGTCGTCGGGCCGCCACTGACATGAATCAGGCCGAGGATGAGCCTGCCATCGACGACCGCACGGGAACGACCTGAGCCCTCATGCCTCGAATAGCCCCGATCAATCTGCCCTCGATGCATCAGGTGATGCGGTCGGGGTTCTCAGGCTGGCGCATGCTGCTCATCGCCTGGCTTGCCGTGTTCTTCTCGGGGCCTGGCCAGACCTACGGCACATCCGCTTTCGTCGATCCGATGATCGAGGAGTTGGGGATGTCGCGGTCGCTCTTCTCGACGCTCTATTCGATCGGCACGCTGGCGAGCGCCGCAGCGCTGATGCTGTTGGGACGACAGATCGACCGGCGTGGCAGTCGCTTGGTGATGGCGTTGGCGGCGCTCGGGCTCGCCGGTGGTACTGTGGTGCTCGGCGTGGCGGG
>DASYWL010000065.1:0-15641 GCA_035936055.1 Thermomicrobiales bacterium | reverse complement strand
TACGAACGTGTGAGCGGGAAAGCGTGCGTTGTCGATGATGAGTTACACGTTGCAGGAGGTGCTGGATGGCACCGGCGGGACGCTGCGCGGCGATCTCGACGCGGGGTTCCGGTTTCGGGATATCGTGCGGGACTCGCGGACCGTCGCCGCCGGCGATCTTTACTGGGCCATCCAAGGCGAACGCCTCGCCGGTCACCAGTTCGTGGGAGAAGCGGTCCGCGCCGCTGCCGCCGCGGCCGTTGTCTCGCGGGAGAGCCTTGAGGAGGTTCCCGAGGCATTCCCTCTCATCGTCGTCGACAATACGATCGTCGCGCTGCAGCGCTTGGCCGCATGGAAGCGCAACCTGATGCATGCCGACGTGATCGGTATCACCGGGAGCGTCGGCAAGACGAGCGCGAAAGAGTCAATCGCCGCAGTACTCGCCGAGGGGGGCAAGGTCTATCGAAGCGGCGGCAACTACAACAACGAGATCGGCCTGCCGCTGTCCATACTCGAGGCTCCGCTGGATGTCGACTTCCTGGTGCTCGAGATGGGGGGAGCCTACGCCTTCGGCGAGATCACTCACCTCTCGGAGATCGCCCGTCCACGTGTCGGGGTGGTAACCAACGTCTATCCGGTTCATATCGAGCGCATGGGCACGATCGAGGCGATCGCCGAGACCAAGGCGGAGCTGGTCGATGCCATTCCCGAAGATGGCGTCGCCATCCTGAACGGAGATGATCATCGCGTCCGCGCCATGGCGGAGCGGGCGAAGGGCAGGGTAGTGACATACGGGCTCGGCGAGGATGTGGATGTCCGCGCGAGCGACGTGCAGTCTGACGGGCTCAAGGGCACGTCGTTCTGGCTGCAGATCGACGGGCAGCGCCACCACATCAGGGTGCCGCTGGTGGGCGCGCACGGGGTGCAGATTGCGCTGGTGGCGCTCGCCACCGGGCACGCATACGGCATGCATATCGCCGCGATGCTGGTCGGCCTCCGCAACCCCGGGGTACAGGTTCGGCTCGTCTTCGAGCGTGGCCCGGGGGGCTCGCAGATTATCGACGACACCTACAACGCCAGTACGCCATCGGTGCTTGCTGCGCTGGACGTCCTGCGCGATGTCCCTGGACAGCGCCACGTGGCGGTGCTCGGCGAGATGCGGGAGCTCGGCGACGTGAGTGAGGAAGAGCACCGCGTGGTCGGTCGTCGCGCCGGCGACCTGGTCGACCTACTCTTCACCTATGGTGAACTCGCCGACCCGCTCGCCGAGGCGGCACAGACTGTGCGTCGCGAAGACCGGCTGCCACTGGAGGTTCGCTCCTTCCCTATCGCCGAAAAGGCGGCGCTCATCGAGGCGCTCGAAGGCGAGCTCCACGGCGGTGACGTCGTGTTGATCAAGGGCTCGCGAGGGCTTGAGATGGAGGAGGTGGTTGCGGCACTGCGGCGCCGGAGCGAGGACGTCCAGGAGACGGGCGAATGATCTTGCTCGTCCCGCTCGCGGCCGATGCCGTGATGCCGTCTGACCCGAACGAGAATATGGCGGTTTCGCTGGCGCTGGCCGCGCTCTCGTTCGTGGTGACGGTGATTGTCGGGCGGCCACTCATCACGGCCCTCCGGCAGCGGGGTGTCGGCAAGAAAATCCGGCTGGAAGGGCCGGAGGCGCACCTCTCTAAGACTGGGACGCCCACGATGGGCGGGCTCATGATCTCCTCGACCGTCGTGGTGATCACGCTGGTGTTCAACACTGTCGGTCGCCTCTCAATGCTGTTGCCGATCACGGTGCTGCTCGCGGTCAGCGTCCTGGGTGCGATCGATGACCGCATGAACCTCGTCGGCGGCAGGTCGACCGGCATGACCGGACGCTTCAAGATGCTGTGGCTGACGATCTTCGCCCTCTTCGCGGCGCTCGTGCTCTACGCACCCGACCCATATGGCTTGGGCCTGCACCACATGTACATCCCGTTTCTGGGACGGTTCGATATCGGTCTCATCTACATCCCGGTGGCGATGTTCGCAATCATTGGCTCCGCGAACGCGGTGAATCTAACTGATGGGCTCGATACGCTCTCGGCAGGCACGGCGGCGATCGCGTTTCTCGCCTACGGCATCATTGCCTACAGGCAGGGACAGCTCGGCGTGGTGACCTTCTGTCTGACGATGGTCGGTGCGCTGCTCGGGTTCCTGTGGTTCAATGCGCACCCGGCGCAGGTCTTCATGGGCGACACTGGCTCGCTCTCCATTGGCGCGGCCCTGGCGGTGGCGGCGTTCATGACCGGTCAGTGGCTCCTGTTGCCGATCGTTGGCTTCGTTTTTCTCGCCGAGGCAGGCTCGGTGATGCTGCAGGTGACCTACTTCAAGCTGACCAAGGGCAAGCGCATCTTTCGCATGACGCCACTGCATCATCATTTCGAGCTGCTCGGATGGTCGGAGACGCAGATCACGATGCGCTTCTGGCTGATCGGCATGCTGGCGGGGCTTGTGGGCACCGCGCTCGCGTTGCTCTAGGGGAGGGGCGATGGGAAGAACGAATGATCTTCGCAACAAGCGGGCGACGCTGGTCGGTCTGGGCACCCTCGGGGGCGGTGTCGGGGTGGCGCGCTACCTCGTCGCTCAGGGCGCCCGCGTAACAGTCACCGATATGCGGGACCGCGAGTCGCTCGCTGGCTCGATCGAGGCGCTGCAGGGGTTGCCCATTACCTGGCATCTCGGGGGGCATGATGTGCGCGATTTCCATCCGGATGGCGCCGATCTCGTCGTGCGCAACCCGGGCGTCCCGCGCGACTCTGCCTTCCTGAAGACGGCGCGCAAGTATGGCGTGCCGATCGAGATGGAGATGTCGCTCTTTTTCCGGGCCTGCCCGGCGCCGGTCATCGGCGTCACTGGCACCAAGGGGAAGACGACGGTCTCGACGCTGATTGGCGAGATGTTGACGGTCTGGGATCCTACCAGCGTGGTGGCCGGAAACATGGGTGTCTCCGCCCTGGCGGCACTCGATCGCATCACGCCCGAGACGCCGGCCGTGGTCGAGCTGTCCAGTTGGCAGCTCGAGGCGATGCATGAGCACCGGCTCGGCCCGAAGATCGCGGTCCTCACGAATATCCACGAGGACCACCTCAATCACTACAACGGCTTCGAGGACTACGCCTCGACCAAGCGGACTATCGGTGCGCATGTGCCGGAGGATGGCGTGGTAATCTACAACGCTGATCAGCCGGACACCCGCCGTATCAGTGAGGTGACGCGTGCATGCCTCTTCCCGTTTGGACTGCAGCCACGTGGTGGCGAGGGTGCCTGGCTCGATGACGAGGCGCTTGTTGTCCGTTGGAACGGGCGTGAGAATCGGTACGGTCTGCCGACTCATCTCGCGTTGAGAGGGCCGGCCGGGATCGCCAACGCGCTGGCCGCCATCGCGGCGGCGACAGCGCGTGGCGTGCCGACCGGCGTCATCGCTGGGGCGCTCCGGTCCTTTGCGGGGGTGCCCAATCGGCTCGAGCTGATCGCGAGCTGTGGCGGGACAAGATTCATCAACGACACCTCGGCTACCGCGCCCGCCGCCGCGGCCGCAACGATCCGGCTCCTTGCCCACGAGCCAGGCGAGCTGACCGTCATCGGTGGCGGTGCCGACAAGTCCTCCGATTTCTCGCCGCTCGCCGACGCGGTTGCCCATACCGGCGTCCGGTTGGTACTGCTCGATGGGAGCGGCACGGCGAGGTTGCAGGAAGCGCTTCGGGAGCACGCCGTGGAACCGCAAACACCGTTTGGCTCCCTTGCCGACGCTTTCGAGGCGGCCGCAGCGGGCGATACGAACGAGCGAACGGTTGTGCTCTCGCCGGGGTGTGCCAGCTTTGGCATGTTCCGCAATGAATTCGACCGGGGCGACCAATTCCGTGAGCTCGTGCGAGCCTGGTGTGCCGAGCATCAGCCCGACCACGCGGATGTGTCGGATTCCTCGCACGCCAGGTGACATTGTCTGTGCCGACCTTCCAGTCATCGACCATCACCGAGCTTCCACCCCCTCCGGCCCGTATCCACTTCGTCGGCGTCGGCGGTGTGAGCATGAGCGGGCTGGCGCGCATCCTGCGCGATTGGGGCTACGTCGTTTCCGGCTCCGATCGCCAGGCGTCGCCCGTGACCGAGCTTCTCGCGAGTCTGGGTATTGAGGTGCAGATCGGGCACGGTGACGCCTCCTTGGCCGGGTCGGCCGATATCCTTGTGGCCACGCCACCGGCTCTCACTGGCGCGCCTGTCGAGATCGAAGCGGCGGCAGCGAATGGCGTCGAAATCCTTCGACGCGGGCAGTTGCTCGGTCTAATTGCCAACGCCCGGCAGCCGGCTGCCGTGGCCGGATCCCACGGCAAGTCGACGACCTCCGGCATGTTGACCACGGCGCTCATCGCGATCGGCGCACACCCGTCCTATTCGGTTGGAGCAACGGTTGCTTCGACCGGCCGTAACGCCGACTCGGGCTCCGGCCCGCACTTCGTGGTTGAGGCAGATGAGTACGACCGCGCGCTGCTCTGGCTGAAGCCGGAGGTAGCCATCATCACCACCGTGGCCTTCGACCATCCCGACATCTTCGCGGACCAGGAGGACTACGACCAAGTGTTCGTCGACTTCGCATCAGAGGTGCGTCCCGGCGGAACGCTGGTCATCTCCGCCGACGATGAGGGGTGCCGACGCGTGCTGGCACGCATTGGAGAGGATGGGGCTGACGAGCAGATCATCACGTTCGGGATAGGCGACGATGCCGATTGGCGCTACCAGCGCAGCGGAGGTGGCTGGCAGATCGTAACGCCGGGTGGTGATGTGTTCCCCATCACCTTGCGCGTCCCGGGTGCACACAACGTCGCCAACGCGACCGCCGCTGTTGCCGCTATTGTCGCTCTGGGGTTCCCCGTCAAGGAGGCAGTCCGTGGGGTCGAGGCGTTCGCCGGGGTGGGGCGTCGCTTCGAGCACCGGGGGATGGTAGGCGGCGTCGACGTGGTCGACGACTATGCCCACCACCCAGACGAAATTCGTGCCACGCTCGCGGCTGCGCGTGAGCGGTATCCGGGTCGGCGGATGGTCGCGCTCTTCCAGCCGCACACGTTCAGTCGAACGGCGCTGCTGCTCGATGAGTTCGCCGAGTCGCTCGACGAGGCCGACGTTCCGCTCTTGCTCGAGATTTACCCAGCACGCGAGGTGAACACCTGGGGCGTGACTTCTGCCTCGGTTGCCGAGCGCATGGAGCACGACACGCCGGTGATGGCTACTCCCGATGACGCAGCAGGGTGGCTTGCCTCGCACACCCACAAGGGTGATGTGGTGCTGACCCTCGGCGCGGGCGACGTGACGGTCGTCGGGGCGAAGCTGATCGAGGCGCTCCGGTTGAGGGCGACGCGCACTTCTGGCAGGCGCTCTGTCGGCAAACCTGCTGCTGGTATCCCGCTTGAGGGGACCGACGCGATTATTCAGCGCAACGGCGACATGGCAATGTTCACCACCATCCGCCTTGGCGGATCCGCCGACTTCCTGATACGCGCGCCGACGCCGGACGTGACTGTGGCGGCGCTGGTGTGGGCGGAAAGGGAAGGACTGCCGGTGACCGTAATCGGGGGCGGCAGCAATCTACTCGTCAGCGATCACGGCGTTCGCGGGCTCGTGATTGTTGCCCGGACGCCTGGTCAGCGCGCGGGATCCCTAGTCGAGGTCGAGGACGGAGGCGACAGCGTGCTCGTTCGCGTGGGGGGGCAGGCACCGATGAGCTGGCTCGGGCGCCACGCCGCCGAGCAAGGATGGGCAGGGCTCGACTGGGCGGTTGGCCTTCCCGGGCAGGTGGGCGGGGCAACGATCAATAACGCCGGTGCACACGGCACCGAGAGCAAGGACCATCTCGTCGAGATCGAGGTTTTCGAGGGAGGCGATTTGCGGCGGTACGATCGAGACTGGCTGGAGCCGGCGCCGCGCATGACTCGAGTCAAGGAGAGCCCTCGCCCGCGCCCCTGGACCCTGCTGCGGTCGGTCTTCAGGCTGCCGAAGGCTGACCCGCAGACACTGGTCGCGCTCGCCGAAAACCACGCCGCCTTCCGCAAGCGCACCCAGCCGAGCGGGGCATGTTCCGGCTCCATCTTCGTCAATCCAGAGGGTGATTTCGCCGGTCGCCTGCTAGAGGAGGCGGGGATCAAGGGTATGCAGGTGGGCTCCATGCAGTTCAGCGACAAGCACGCGAACTGGATGATCAACACGGGTGGCGGTACCGCGTGGGAGGCCTGGCAGTTGATCCGGACAGCGCAGGGTATCATCCGGCAGCGATACGGGATCGACTTGCGGCCCGAAATCGAGTGCGTTGGCGACCCCTTCGATGGTGACGAAGACGAGCGACATATGGAACAGGACCAAATCGATGAGTAATTCGCAGCAAGGACGCCGTATTCGCATCGCCGTGCTCTTCGGTGGGCAGTCCGATGAGCATGACGTATCGATCCGCTCGGCGCAGACAGTCATCAACGCCATTGATACCGATCGCTATGACGCGGTGCCGATCGGCATCACCAGGGAGGGGCGATGGATTGTCGATGGCGATCCCATGGCCGCGCTGGTGCAAGCCTCGGAGGAGCTCTCGCTGCGGTCGGGCGGCGACGTCAACGGGGAGGCGGTCGGCGAGGTCCGCGCCGTGGCGTCGGTGGCTGGCGCGTTCGCGCTGACGAGTGGCGAGCGCGAGGCGGTGGATGTTGTCTTCCCAGTGCTGCACGGGCCATTCGGCGAGGACGGCTCGGTGCAGGGATTGCTGGAGGTCGCCGGGGTGCCGTATGTCGGCTCCGGAGTGCTCGGTTCCGCTGTGGCGATGGACAAGGCGATGACTAAGCACGTCCTCACCCAGGTCGGAATCCCGCAGCTGCCGTGGCAGCTGGTTACGCGCCGCGACATTCAGGATCACACCAATCTGGTGGTGGACCGCATCTGCGAATCCATGGGGCTGCCGTGCTTCACCAAGCCAGCCAATCTTGGTTCGAGCGTTGGCATCGCCCGATCGAGCAGCCGTGAGGACCTCGTGGCTGCCCTGCACGAAGCAGCGTACTACGATCGCAGGGTGGTGGTTGAGAAGGCTATCGATGCCCGTGAGATCGAGCTGTCGGTGCTCGGTAACGAGGAGCCGATCGCGTCGGTGGCCGGCGAGATTGTGCCACGAGGAGGGTTCTACGATTACGCTGCCAAATATCTCGACAACTCGACAGAATTGATCGTTCCCGCGAGGCTCGACCCATCGCTGCTCGGGTTCCTCCAGGAGATGGCGATCGATGCCTTCCGGGCGCTGGATCTCGCCGGAATGGCACGTGTTGACTTCTTCATCGAGCGTGGCACCGACCAGGTCTACCTCAACGAAGTCAACACACTGCCCGGCTTCACCTCGATCAGCATGTATCCAATGCTGTGGGAGGCGAGCGGCATTCCCATTTCGGAGCTGATCAACCGGCTGGTGGGCCTGGCGCTGGATCGGCACAGTGACCGCAAGCGGTCAGCTCGGTGAGCCGGTAGCGTGCCGTGGTGCGGTCGGGGCATGTCAAACTGGCGATGATATCGGCTCTGCCGCTATACTCGTCTATCAGATTGTGCGTACACCCCACCATGGTCGATTGTGGTCGCGATGGCCGGTGAACAGGGGAACGCCGGAGCAACGCCGCGTGACCGGTATGGTCTGCGGCTCTTTCGCATGAGTAATGAGACAGTGTGGCGCGGTGGCGCTGGCGGTGTCTCGTGTGGATGGTGAGGGACGATGCAATCCCGCGGACAAGGTCCTGGTCGAGGGCAACAGGGACGGGGCCGTGGCGCGCCGATGGACGAGCGCGCGGCTCGGCAGTTGGCGCGCGACGATCGATCGTTGGTCGACGAAGACGCACGCGACATGCCGCGATCCCGCTGGAGCTCCTCTGAGGATTTTGTTGAGGCGTTCGCACGGATCAAGGTGGTCGGTGTCGGGGGCGCCGGTGGGAATGCCATTAACCGGATGGTTTCCTCCGGCGTTGAGGGCATTGAGTTCATCGCCGTGAATACCGATGCGCAGGCGCTGATGAGTAGCCGGGCGACCGCCGTGGTGCGTATCGGCGACAAGCTGACCAAGGGCCTTGGCGCTGGAGGTCGGCCAGAGATCGGCGAGCGCGCCGCGGAGGAGAGCATCGAGGCGCTCGCCGAGGTGATGCAGGGCAGCGACATGGTCTTCATCGCTGCCGGCATGGGCGGCGGCACCGGCACGGGGGCGTCACCCACAGTCGCGCGGCTCGCCAAGGATGCTGGAGCCCTTACCGTGGCGGTGGTTACCAAGCCGTTCGGCTTCGAGGGCGGGAGGCGCCGGCGGGCGGCTGAGGAGGGCATCGAGCTGCTCCGTGAGACGGTCGACGCGCTGATCACCATCCCCAATGAGCGCCTGCTGCACATGGTGGATCCGAAGACGACGGTCAGCGAGGCGTTCCAGATTGCGGACGATGTCCTGCGTCAGGGTATCGCCGGTATCGCCGATCTCATCACCAAGCCGGGCGTGATCAATCTCGACTTCGCCGATGTCAAGACGATCATGCAGGATGCCGGCTCCGCGCTGATGGCAATCGGCTACGGCGAGGGGCCGGACCGCTGCATCAACGCCGCCCGAGAGGCGATCGAGAGCCCGCTGCTGGAAATGAACATCCAGGGCGCAAAGGGCGTGCTCTACAACATCGCCGGTGGTGAGTCGCTTACGCTCTTTGAGACGAGCGAGGCGGCGGAGGTGATCCGCGCGGCGGCAGACGACGATGCCGAGATCATCTACGGCACCTCTATCGATGAGTCGCTCGGCGACGCGGTGATGATTACCCTGATCGCGACCGGTTTCGACGAGGTCGGGGAGATCGACGCCTTCCAGTTCGATCGGGTGTCTGACCGTGGTCCGGCAGCACCGACGATGCGCTCGGGCGGTGGTCGACCGGCCGCTGGTGGGCCGCCGGTGACTCCTGAAGACGACTGGGACAGCGAATCGTCGATCATCAAGTTCCTGCGCGATCGGTAGCTTCCCGCTATGGATTTGCCTGAGCCGGAAAGAGACGGTAACCGCCGGTGCGATGCCCCTTCTGCCACGCGCGAGACTCTCGTGTTGTCGACAGCCGCGAGCTGAGCGGTGGTGACTCGATCCGCCGCCGTCGTGAGTGTGTCGAGTGTCACCGCCGCTTCACCACCTATGAGCGGGTCGAGGCGGTAACGATCACAGTGGTCAAGAAGGATGGTCGACGCGAGCCGTTCAGCCAGGACAAGCTGCGCCAGAAGATTCGCGTGGCGTTAACCAAGCGACCGATCAGCGAGGACACGCTCGACACCATCGTGAGCCACGTGGAATCCGAGGTGATGAAGAAGGGCACCAAGGAGGTCTCATCGACCGAGATCGGTGAAGCCGTGCTGCGGGAGCTCAAGGCGACGGACCAGGTGGCCTACATACGCTTCGCTTCGGTCTACCGCGAGTTCGCCGATCTCGAGGACCTGCGGCGCGAGGTTGAGGGGCTTGCCTCGCCGCTGGACGGCCGCCTCATCGACGGTGACCACGGAGGCTGATTATCCCGGCCAAGACAAAGGAACCGGGGAGCCGCTCGGCTCCCCGGTTCCTTTGTCTTGGCTGCGGTGACGGGCTAGCTCATGTGCGGGCGCAGACGCTCCATGATCTGGGCCTTCGGCATCGCGCCGACGATCTTGTCGACCGGCTGGCCGTTCTTGTAGACGACCATGGTCGGAATGTTGAAAACACCGAGCTGGGCAGCGTGCTGCTGGTTCTCGTCAACGTTGACCTTGACGACCTTGACCTTCTCGGGCTCCTCCGAGGCGATTTCCTCAAGGATGGGACCGACGATGCGGCACGGACCGCACCACGGGGCCCAGAAGTCGACCAGCACCGCCTTGTCGGCGTCGCTGACTTCAGTCTGGTAGGTTGCGTCGGTGGCATTCACTGGCTTGGTCACGGATACCTCCATGGGTACAGGAATCGGATCAATACTTCCCAAATGATACCATAGGAACCGCGCTCCCACGGCTCGATCGTCACTCGAACATGGCAATGACAGATTCTGTCGATAGCGCCCTCTCTGCGCACGTTCAGACGCTATTGCTCTTCGGGATCGGCTCATCCACGGCAAGACTTCAACACTCGAACTCTTGTCCGCGCGCCTCCGCGGAGAGCGTGCTTCTCATTGAACTTGGCGCACGAACTATGCCCCGAATAGCAACCGGGTCCACACGCTGCCACCCCGAGCACATGTCAAGATCACGTGTCTGCTAGCCCTCGCCTCCGCCGATGATCTCGCAGCCGGAGTAGAGGAATATCTGCAGGATCACCTCGCCGGCTGGCGTGGTATTCGGCAGCGCGATCGCCTCGAAGACCGTCTCGCCGAAGACCTCCGGTACTGTTTCGACGAGCAGATCGTTCACGGCTCGCGAGAGCTCGACGCCTTGGCCGAGTTCCGGCGCGCGTGAGTTGGTGAGGGCGAACCCCGCCTGGCAGCCCTCCGCCTCGGCGTAGGGCTCGAAAACATCCCTGATCGTTTCCTGCGCTTGCTGGACAGCACCCTCGTCCCCGGAGAGCACGCCGCTCAGATCCACCTGAATGACTTCCTCGATCGAGCTGGGACTGAGCGATCCGGGAGCGGCGACGGCGACGAACGCCGTGGCGGTTGCCTCGATTTGCGACTGGCGTTCCTGCAGCGCTGCCTGCTCGGCCTCCGCGGTCGCCAACGCGTCGGCGCTCGTCTGGTTCGAAGCCTCCAGCGCAGCGAGCGTGGCCTGCACATCGGCGCCGGACTCAGCCTGCTCGGTCGCCACCGCGGCGATTTCCGCCTGGGTCGTCGCCTGCGCCTCAAGGTTACCGGCAACCTCTGTTGCCTGAGCCGAGATGGTGGCAAGCTCCGCCGAGAGAATCGCCTGGCTCTGGCCGGACTCCGCCTGCTCCGTCGCAAACGCCGAGATGGTCGCTTGTGCTGCGACGGCTTCCTGGGTGGCCCGTGCCTCGCGGGTCGCTAGCTCCGACTCGGACATCGCTGCCTCTGTGGCCTCTGCCTCGGCAGTCTGGGTCGCCGCGATTTGTCGGGCTTCGGCGGTCTGCGTTGCTGCGAGCCGCTCCGAAGCGACCTGGTTCTCCTGAGCGATCGCCGTCTGTTCCATCATGGCGAGATCAGATTGCAGTGCCTCGCGTGTGGCCTCGTTCTCGGCCTGCACGGCGGCGAACGAGGCCTCTGCGGTGGCGAGCTCATCAGGGGTTGGGGTAGCTGTCGGCGTTGGCGGCGGCGCGCCGACCGTGTTTGCCACGAGGAAGATCATCGCCAGGCCGAGCAGGAGGTCGGCGAAGAGCCACCCGCCCAGGACGATCATGTCGCGGCGATTTCGTCTGCGTGGTCGAAACGGATTCATGCAGGTCTCCTGGAAGGATCGTTGTGGGAGTGGGAGAGCCTAACGAGTCCAGCGGCGAGCAGGGCGTTCCTCCTCGATCGCAGCGCGATCGGTGTCGATGCTCGATCGCAGTGCTCCGGCAAAGGCCTTCTGCAGGTTCTCGGCGGTGGGTACCTGCTGGGCCGCGCGGTTGAGCGATGTCGTCAACTGCTCCAGTCTCTGCGCGAGCCTGGTCAGCTCCTCCCGCACCTCGCGGTTGCGCTGTGCGCTGGACATGCCCATGGAGCCGAGCTCTCGCGTGGCGCGCGTGATCTCCTGCGTGATGCTGCCCTGCTGATCGAGCAACTGGTTGAGCGCGCGCACCTGCGTGGCCGAGCGGTTCGCGAGATCGCCGAACGCCGACCGGATGGCTTCGATGTCGCTTGCGAGGCCGGCGAGCGTATCAGCGACCTGCTGGTTCTGCTGCGTTGTCCTCGTGATGGATGCAGCCACCTCCTCGCCGGAGGATGTGTCTCGGTTCATGGCTCGGGTCAGCTCGTCGCTGGTGTCAACGACACGCTGCGCGAGCTCGCCGATGCCTCGGAGCGCCTGGTTGGCCGCCTCCGCGAGTCGGTTCGCGTTGTCTGCGCTGGTCGCGGCTGTGTCGGCCGATTCCGAGATCGCCGAGGCCGCCTCCGCGAGTCGATGGGTGACGGCCTGGTCGCTCTGGATCGCCGACGAGGTGAGTTGTTCGAGGTTCTGCAGCGTGGAGAGCAGCGTGCTCTGGTGACGGCCCGTCGCCGCGACATCCGAGCTGAGCCGGTCGACGGTGCTGTCCAGCGAGCGTGAGAGCTGTCGCAGCTCGGCGAGCATCCGGTTGGACTGCTCCGCTCCGGCGCGCATGCTCCGGGCAAACAGGGCGAAGTCCTGGAACTCCTCATGTCGCTGCTCGGAGATCTCGGCGAGCCGCGCGCGCTCGTCGTCGATGAGCGAGAGAATTTCGCGGCTGTTCTGGTCGAAGCGGTCGGTCAGCGTGGCGACGTTGCGGGCTAGCTGCGACGGCTGCGCGGCACGGTCGCGCGCAAGCATGACGCCGGCCTCGGCCAGGATATTGTCGAAGCGCGCGTAGAACTCCTGGGCAACGTTGGCGACGGCGTCCTCCGCATCCTCGCGACGCCCGTGAGCGTAGAAGGTCAGCATGATGATCACGAGGATGACGGCGGCGTCGATGAGCGCGACGGTGGCGAAGGTGGGGGAGAGTGGATTGGCCTGCTCGCCAAAGCCCTGCTGCCACAACAGCAGGAAGGGCTGACCGGCCTGGTCCGGGTTGGCGCTGATGAAGCGCTCGTAGTTCTGCGCAGCTTCGGCGAGCGCGAACCACGTCAGGAAGACCGGCACCAGCACCAGCATGTTCCGAAGCTTGTCGGCGAACTCGATGAGCCGCACCTTCTGGCGCCCAACACGTCGAGTGGCGTATTCAAAGGATATCCGTTCGATGTTGAACGCTTGGTGGAGATCGACCGCGTTCCATCGGGAGCGCTCGTTCGGGGTGTTGACCGCGTGGGCAAGGTCGCGCAGGCGGCCCGACGCGCGCGTATCAATCTCATCGAGGGAGGTGGCGAGGTCGTTGACCTCGCGGGCGAGAGCCGCGTGCTCCTGCGAGAGGCGCTGTGGCTCCGGAAGTTGAGCCTCGGGGGTCTCCCCGTCACCCGTTCCGTACTCCTCGACCGGTATCTCTTCTTCCTGGATCTGCGGTTCAGTGCTCGACGTGCGAGTGAATCGTGATTGGACTGGCACGGGGTGAGCCCTTTCTCTACAACTGAAGCAGGACACCTGGCACCGCTGGGATGGCGGCGTCGTGCAAAGTGTATGTACACTTTACCACCATCACAGGGCGGGGATGGCAAGCACACGTTACATATGCGCCCGCCGTAGAGGAGGCACGCGTGCTCGACATCGTTGCATTCACCAACGCCATGCGCCAAGGCACGGTTTCGTTCCTGCGTCCGCTCGGGCTGCGACCCTTCGAGGAAGCCTCCGGCGAGATCGTCTCGTTTCACGACGATGACGCAGTCGTCTTTCCCGTGGCACGCAGCGACGATCGGCCCGAGTTCGCGTTGCGGATACCGCTCGACGACGCGAGCAACCGGCAGTGGCCAGAGCAGTACGCCGATCTTGCGGCGACGGTTGGCGCGATTCAGGCGCACCTGCCCGCCGAGATCACGATCCTCGGTGTGGAAGACATCCCGGGTACCGAGGTGGCGCTGCTCTACGACTGGGTGCCTGGCGAGACGTTGACGCGCCGGGTGACTCGATCTCGCATCCGACGTGAGCGCGACCAGCTATACGATCTCCTCTGGCCGCTCGCGGACATCGCCGAGGCCATGCGGCTCGGTGGCATGGTCCACGCCGACATCGCACCCGGCAACATTGTCGTGCGGCCCGACGGCCGCATGACGTTGATTGACCTCGACCGTATGGGCCGGCGGGAGGCGATAGATGCGATCACACCGCGTCGCCGGCCAGGTTACCGCATCCCGAGAGGCGGCGGTGACCCTGTCGAGGAGGATGCCTTCGGGCTGCTGGTGCTGATGGCTTCGTGCGCGATACTGGCCGACGCCCCGGTGCCGATCGACCACGAGCGCGCGCCGGAGTCGTCCCACCCAATGTTGCTCTTCTCGTCATGGGATCTGATGGACCCACGACGCTCGCGGCTCGTGCGGGAAATCGAAGACGAGCTCACGCCGCTGTCGAAGCGACTGTTGGACCTGCTGGTCGATGCGTGCACCGGACCGAGCGACCGTATTCCGGCGCTGCTGCGCGAGGCCGTTCGGATAACCCGTCGATCCGTCAGCCCGCCTGACGCCATCGACGCTGAAACGGTTGGGACAGACTGGCATGTGGTTCCGGCCAGTCCGCAGGAAACCCAGACACCGACGGCTGTGCCCCATAGGCCGGCCGAGACAGCATTCGCCGAGGAACACGGGGCGGTGATGAGCTGGCCCAAGCCAAAACCGCTGGACGTGGCGCAGGAGGAGTCCGCGCCGGTCGCCGATACCAACGAAGGCGCCGCGAGGGCTCGAGTGCCGGAGACGCTCCAGTGGCAGACAACCACCGGGCTGGTCGACATGCTGCAGGGCCTCGGTGAGCGTGGCGTTGCGATCGAGCGACCAACCAGGCGCGGCAGACGAGTGGAGCAGCGCAGACAGGCGGTTGCGGCTGAGCTGCAGGATGCGCTCGCGCACAACGATCGCGATGCGTTAGTGCGGCTGGCGATGAGCGGATCGCTCGCCGAGCTGGGCGAGTCACGGCGATCGGACCTGTTGCAGGTCGTGCGCGCTCTCTCGCACGAGGCGATCAGCCGTGCGGTCGCCAGCGACGATGACGGCGCGGTCGTCACAGCTATCGACGACACCGTTTTCGGACGCGATACAGATCTTGATCCGGTCTTCAGGGAACGTGTTCACCTTGCACGATCCCGATTGCGGTGGACAGACACCATGGTCGAGGCGATTCGGACCGGCGACGTGGACACGTGCGCCTCGCTGATGGAGAATCCGCCCGGCGGAGCGGTCGACCGGCTGCCGGAGACGGTCCGCAACCGTGCCAGGGAGCTCGTCGAGCGTCACGATGCAGTGCGGGACGCCCACGAGTTCATCGCAGCGGGGGACGCCGAGGGACTTGTGCGCGCCCTCGGCCGCCTGGTGGTGGTCAGCCCGGCCTGGACCGACTACCTCGACGCTGATGCGGTGGAACATTTGTTGGGCATCGAGCAGATCGAGCACCATCTCGTGCAGCGACTGAGGCAGGGGCCGGTTCCGCAGGCGAATCAGTGGATGGTGGACATGGTGATCGCGGCGGGGCGGTTACCGGACGCGGACCGCAAGGCCGGCCTGACGCCAGGCGAGGTCAGGAGTCGGATCGACTTGCAGAGTTCCGCTCGCGCAACTACTCATCCGTCGGACTGAGTTTTGGCAGGTGAGTGGGGCTTTGGCTGGCCCGACCAATGATGTGAGCGTGGCACATTGAGATGCATGTAGAGGATGAGGTGGAAGGGTTTCGCTCCTGAGAGTCCTGATCCGGACAGGAGCGAGAGCCCGTTAGTTGTCTGGGCCATAGGCTGGCTACTGACCAAACAAGGTGTCTTATGAACAACAGGAACAGAGATATCGGCGTCGGCATCATCGGGGCGGGCTACATCTCCGCCATCTACCTGGAGAACTTCACGACGCGCTTCGCCAACCTGCGGGTCGTCGGCATCGCCGACCTGGTGCCGGAACACGCGCGGCGCCAGGCCGAGCGCTTCGGCG